>JAYFQW010000002.1 GCA_034926675.1 Clostridia bacterium
GACGGCCCGTTCGTCGTAGTCAACTGCAGCGCCATTCCTGACACGCTGCTCGAAAGCGAGCTGTTCGGGTACGAGGAGGGCGCCTTCACAGGAGCGCGCAAGAAAGGCAAGCTAGGCCGGTTTGAACTTGCAGACAACGGCACGCTGTTTCTGGACGAGATCGGCGACATGCCCCTCCACTTGCAGGGGAAATTGCTGCGCGCGCTTGAGGACAGAATGATAGAACCGGTGGGAAGCGTCGAGTCGCGGCCCATAGATGTCCGCATAGTCGGGGCAACCAACAGAGACCTAGACGCAATGGTAGAGAGTCGCGAGTTTCGCAAAGACCTGTTCTATAGGCTTAACGTCGTCCCAATTTGGATGCCTCCTCTGAGAGAACGTAGAGAGGACATCCCAATGCTGGCGCGGTTCTTTCTAGACAAGCATTGCCGCACCACAGACAAGCGCATAACCGCCTTCAGTGACGAAGCACTCCGATGCATGTTAGCATATGAGTGGCCGGGCAACGTCCGCGAACTATCCAACAGCGTGGAGTACGCAGTGAACATCGAGTCTGAATCTACAGTGCAAACAACCAGCCTTCCGCAGAGAGTATGGGTCATCAGCAACACACCGCGACAAGGCGCCGTCGGCGACTCACAAGGCCTGGAAGAGCTGGAACGCAAGGCGATACTCGAAGCGCTCCAGCACCACGAGGGCGAACCGCACGCCAAGGAGAAGGCAGCCCGGGAACTCGGAATACATGTGACTACACTGTACAGAAAGCTTGCCAAGTACAGTCTGGCCTAGATATCATCCGCGGCCCGCGCCCGCAGCTCCTCAGCTCGCGTAGAGATCCTGAGCAACGTCTTCCATGCCCAGCTCCGAGAGCCTCTCCTTCGACGGGCGCCCGTCTTCATGCGACCAACGCATGGCATCGAGATACTCGGACAGGATCAAGTCTGAGTCGACCGAGAATCCGGCCGTGGGGCCTCCCTCCAGCGGAGGGGTTCCAAGGATCCGTGGCGGGAAATGCGTTTTTACCAGGTTCACTCCTTCACGGACATTGAAGGCTTGCCTCATGTTCGAGATACGCTCACCGATCTCAATCGCTTCCGGCACTCCCGTCGCCATCCCTGTGACGGCAGATAGGAACTCAGGCACGCAATCCACGTTGGTGGAGAGGTATCCGAACAGGCATACACCCGCGCAGTTGGCCACGTTGCAGAGGCATTCAAGAGACTTGAGCTGGGCGCCTCTACCTGCTTGGCGCTCGCGGTCGGCCCCATAGCCGGGGATCTCATCATCAAAGGCGGGCGGTTTGCAGAACTGAGACGCCTGTATGTGCTTGCCGGGAAACATCCGGTATATGACGCTCATAGCGGGCTCGTATCTCGGGTCATGCATGGCTATTGCCTCGCCTTGCACGTGAATCGCAAATGACTCGGCGCCCTTGCCTATGGCCTTCGCTGCCCTCTCAGGTCCCATAGACAGGACTTCACCCAGTCCGCGGCCCAGCGCAATGTCCTCTGTGAGTTTCACAACAGCGTCGGGGTTGCCCCATGATAGGTCAAGGCCTCCGGCATCCTCCGCGCTGATGAGGCCCTTTTCGTATGCCTCCATGGCAAACGCCACCATCGATCCAGTCCCAATCGTGTCCAGTCCGTACCGGTTACAGATGTCGTTTGCCTTGATGATAGATTCGGGGTTGCTGTTCATACAGTTGGATCCAAAGGCAGATATCGTCTCGTACTCCGGTTGATGACTGTCCTCTACAGCATAACGTCCCTCAGGGATGTTGAACGTGCCGCTGCATGCAATCGGGCAACCGAAGCAACCGTACTTCTTAGTCCTGAACTTGTAGAAGCTGTCCTGATGCAATGACTCGATCTGAGACTGGTCAAAATCAGCCAGACAGGCTCCAGCCCAATTCTTCACAGGGGCATCGCCGCCAAATGCGCACAGCGCAAACAGGGCAGGCGTTCCAACCATATAGAGCTGCGACGAGCCCACATGCTCAACTCTAATCTGTCTCATGTACTTGGTCCTCAGCTCGCTGGCCTTTCCGCTGTCTGCAACCGGAACAGGCTTATCTCCGCGGACCACAATGGCCTTGACCTTTTTCGAGCCGAGTACTGCCCCGAAACCGGATCGTGCGGCAGCCCGGCCTCTGTCGTGAATGATGCAGGAAATCAGGCTTCCTCTTTCCCCGGCTGGACCAATACAGGCTACCTGAGCGTCGCGGCCGTACAGCCCCTTTAGAGTGCTATCCGCTTCGTATGTCGTCATTCCCCAGAGTTCTGATGCATCCTTGAGTTCAACGCGTCCGTTATCGATGGAGAGATACACCGGAGCATCCGATGCTCCGGTAAAGAACACCATGTCGTATCCGGCACGCTTCAGTGCGGGACCAAAGTATCCTCCGGAGTTTGCGTCTCCCCAAGTATGCGAGATCGGCGATTTCCCCATTACGGTGAATCTGGAACCGACCACGGCCGGACTTCCGGTCAACGGTCCGGTTCCGAATGCTACTATGCTGTCGGGATCCAGCGGATCCAGGCCAGCCTTCTGATTGTCGTATATCATGCGCATCCCAATGCCATACCCACCGAGATAGTTGCGGCACATCTCATCGTCTAGGCACTGGTCTGTCAGCTTTCTTGCGGAAAGGTCTATCCATAGCGTCTTGCCCATGTATCCACCGAGCATAGCTAATCCCCCGTTCGCACTCTCATAGGACTCGTAGATACGTAAGTCGACCTCCTGGCACAACCTCTATCCCTTGACCGCTCCTCCAGTAAGCCCGCTGACCAGGTGCTTCTGGATGAACATGAATAACACTATCGGAGGAATGGTGAACAGCACTGCGGCCGCCATCATGTCGCTCCACTCAATGGTGAACTCCTCTCGGAAGGAACTCAGGCCCACCGATAGCACCCAGTTTGCCTGGCTGCTCACGAGCGTGCGCGCAAAGAAGAACTCGTCCCAGGCAAGGATGAAAGCGAATATCGATACAGCCACCATTCCCGGGAGCACAAGCGGCATTATCACCCGATATATCATCTGTCCAACGGTGCAGCCATCTATCATGGCTGCTTGATCCAGCTCCTTGGGAATCCCATCAAAGAAGCCTTTCAGTACCCATATGCTCATCGGCAACGTGAAAGCTGTGTTTGCAACTATCAGCCCGCCCAGCTTGTCGTGGAGCCCGGTCCGTCTGAACAGCACATATATCGGTATCGCCAAGAGCGATGCAGAGAGCATCTGAGTCCCCAAGATCGCGAGTCCAGTGATGGAATTGAGCCTTGTCTTGTAACGTGAAAGGCTGAATGCTGCGCCCGCAGCCAGCGGCATCGACAGGGCGACAGTGCCCACTGCAACAATGAGAGTGTTGATGAACCACTGCCCTATTGGCTTGGCTTCGCAGATCCTCCTGAATGCCTTAAGCGACGGGTCCCTGGGCAGGAGACTGGGTCTCTCGCTGAACATACTCTCACCCGTGATTGACTGCACGAGCATCCAGTATACCGGAAAGTTGAGGGCGAATACTACGATTATCGCAACCACTAGAACGGCGATTCTTCCTTTCGGCGTCCTCATGCTGCCCTCAAGCCTCCTCTCTCAGGAAAAGCCTTGAATAGACCAACGTGATCAAGAAGGTAAACGCCAGCGCCAGTATGCCGATGGCGGATGCGGAACCGAGGCGGAAGTACTTGAAGGCCTCCAGATAAGTGCTCACCGGGAGTATCTCGGTGGCTCGGGCAGGCCCGCCCCCCGTGAGAAGATAAATTATGGAGATCCTCTTGAATGTATAGAGTATCAACAGCATGACTAACACGGAGTTCACTGGTTTGAGCCCCGGCAAAGTAACATGGATAAACTGCTGTAGTCTACTTGCTCCATCCGCATTAGCAGCCTCGTACAGTTCCCGTGGAATGGCCTGCAGCCCCGCAAGCAACACGACCGTGGCCAGCGGAAACTGCTTCCATATGGTCACCATAGTCACAGTCCAGAGCGCCATAGCTGAATCAGTAACCCATCCTACCTGCGAGCCCAGAAGGCTGTTGACGACGCCGAACTGGTAATCAAGCATCCAGTTCCACGTCATTACGGCTGCGACCTCGGGGATGGCCCATGGCAACAGCACAAGTCCTCTCAGTATCGCTCTTCCCGGAAACTCCATATTCAGCAGCAGGGCAGTGATCAACCCGATCGCGTAGGAGCCAATGGTTACTCCAAACGTGTAGATAAGAGTGATCCACAGTGAGTGCCAGAAATCCGGATTGCTCAGCCAGTTGGCGTAGTTGGACAGCCCTGCGAATGATGGCGGTGAAAGCGAAATCAAGGGCGCATCCGTCAAGCTCAGCCCCATAGTCGTCAATATGGGGTAGATCACCACTGCACCCATTATTATTGCAGCAGGCAAGATCAGGGCAGCTGAGGCCCTGGTCATGGCGCTGTTGGAGCATATCATTCCCGTTGTAGCGGCGTTAGGCGACGCTTTTCGCATTCGGCTCACCAAGAATGGCCTCCTAACCTATGACTAGCTACGACTGATGATGATTGTGGGAGGGCGGGATGATCCGCCCTCTCCATGTGTCATCTCGCTACCGTTTCAGTGTGGCAGCCCACTTCACCATTTTCTGCTGTACATCGTTCATGGCCGCCTCCACGGTGGTCCGCCCGCCCCATACGCGAGCGATGCCGTCCACTGCCATGCGCTGGACTTCACCTGCATACTCCTCAAAACCAGGGGCAGAGTAGCCGAATCCAGCGGGATACTTGGCAGCCACATCCACCATGCCTGCGATCCACGGATGCTCTTTGAGAAGAGCAGGGCTTATGTCAGCCTTCTGCCCCGGGATCTGCAACAGATCCTCGAGCCATCTGCTCTGCCATTCGGGCTGGTTGTAGATGGAGAGGAGCGCAAACGCCTCCTGCTTGTGCTTGGCCCGAACAGGAATGGTGTAGAAAGCCCCACCTGTGATCGCAGCATGCGTCGGAGTTGGCGGAGCGCCGAATCCTATATACTTGTAGAGGTCTGGGGCTGCTTCCTTCACATACGTGATCGCCCATGGCCCGTCTATGAGCATGGCGATCTTCTCCTCGACGAACATCTTGCGGAGCATTGGGCCATCAAGGCCTTTAGGAGTCAGATCTTCATCGAAGAAGCGCTTCAGGAATGACAGACCCTGTATGGTCTTGGGATCGTTCGCGGTGGGCACGCCATCCTTGGAGAAATCGCCCCCGAAGCCGATAGCCCACTGCATGAGCGGGATATATGCCTCAAGGACATCAGCCGTTCTGGTAGTGAAACCGTACCCGAACGCGCCCGTAACCTGCTTCACTTTCCGTGCGGCAGCGAGCATCTCCTCAGGGGTGGTGGGGACCGCAACCCCAGCTTTGTCAAGCAGTCTCTTGTTGTAGATCAAGCCGTTGGGCGAGGCTGTCAGGACGACTCCGTACGTCTTCCCTTCATACTGGGCCACCTTCTGAACCGGAAGCAGGTTGTTCTTCCAGTTCGCCTTGGCGAGGTAGCTATCCAGGGGTTCCAGCAAACCCAGGCGCATCAGTTTGGGCATCATGTTGGTAAACACAGGCGCTAGGTCAGGGGCGCCTCCACCTGCCATATCGATGAGTAGTTTTTCCTCGTACTGACCCGCTGGAACGAGAGCGGGGATCACCTTCACTCCAGGGTTCTGGGATTCGAAAATGGCTACGCCGTCTTTAAACCAATCGCCGGTTCCAGCTTCGCCCCACATCCAGCTTGGGAACTGAATCTGCGTGTCTGCACCGCGAGCAACTCCAAGCGGCGCCATGACCAGAGCTATCAGGAGAGTGGCCAACATTATCCGTTTCATCGATCGAGAGCACCTCCTAAGTAGTCGTTTGGATCTGCATGCATTCGTCCCGCTGTCTTACCTAGAGCTCAGGTCGTGCTGTATGGCGCCTGCATCACCTCCATCTCTGGTCCTCGGCATCCACCGCTTCAGCCTGCCCACTCGTCTGAAGTGGTGAAAAATCGGATAGGCTCTCCAGGTCAATCTCTACAGCCATCAGGTGGGCTCGCATTGCTCTCTCAGCGCCTCTTGAATTTCTCTCCTTGACGTTTCTGAATACTTCGTTGTGTGTATCGTAATAGCCATCTTGCGGCCCCACAATCCCTACTGCGGGATAGTAGATTCTCTGCATCAGGTCGAGTATCTGCCCGAGCGTTTTGATAAGGATCCGGTTATGTGTCGCCTCAGCCATGCATATGTGAAACTGCTTGTCGGCCGTTGTTAGTGATTCGGCATCTCCTGATGCCACGTGCAGACGCTCCATCGCGCACGCGAGCCTGGCGATGTCCTGCGCGGTGGCCTTGCGCGCCGCAAGAGACGCTATGGCCGGTTCGATGATCTTCCTGGACTCCATGATCTCAAATGGGCTTCCCTCTTCCACTAGGAGCAAGTCAGACCTGGCAATTCCCCCGGGACTCATCTTGGCAAGATACGTTCCGGCGCCCGGCCGTCCCTGTATCACACCACTCAGTTTGAGTGCACCCAGAGCCTCACGCACGCAAGTCCGGCTCACTCCGAACTTCTCGGCGAGGACTCGCTCAGTGGGGATGCGCTCCCCCTCCCTAATCTCACCGCTCTCGATCATCTTGCGGAGACCTTCCAGCACCTCAGAGTAGAGGTTCCGGGGCTGCAGCACCATTTCTGAACACTGCCCTTCTCAATCTCGAGGCCAATTGGTCTGATTATCCTACCAAGACAATTCGACGCTGCAGACCCGAGTCCTGCCTCCGTCATCAAATTGACTCATTGATCATCCGACTGGTCCCTTGCAGAACTCCATGCATAGTCGCGCCATGACGGCGCATGCAATAGGCAGTGCATCCTCAGACGGGGAAAAGTGTCCATTGTGAAGTGGGTAAGCCGCGTCGCCCGCTGCTCGGCACCCAAAGAACAGATAGCATCCGGGCACTCTCTCGGCGTATAGAGAGAAATCGTCAGCAGCCATACTAGGCGTCATGTGTTCGATGCACTCGGGTCCGAGCACTCCCTGAGCTGAACTCGCAGCAATCCGGCACATCCGCTCATCATTTACGAGCGTGGGGAGGAGTCGGTCATATCTCAGCGTCGACTCCACGCCGTACGCTCCTGAGCACATCGCTGCTACTTTTTCAATCCGCGCCGCCACAAGCTCTCTGACTGGCTCTCCGAGCGTGCGGACGGTCCCGGTGAGAACGGCTCGGTCGGCGATGATGTTCCGCGCTTCGCCTGAGTGCAATGTGCCCACCGTGACTACCGCCGCTTCCATCGGGTCTACATTCCTCGAAGCAATCTGCTGCAAGCCGATTACCACCGCCGACGCTGCCAGAATGGCATCACGCCCCTGATGAGGCATCGCGCCATGCGCCGTAACACCAGCGAGCTCAATATCGAAACTATCGAGCGACGCCATGACGGGGCCTATGCCGATTCCGACCTTGCCCACCTCGAGATCAGGCCACATGTGCATCCCGAACACCGCATCAGGCTCGTGCTCAGTGAGTACGCCCGCATCGATGAAAGCCCTTGCCCCGCCATCTGTCTCCTCTGCAGGCTGAAACATGAAGACTACTGTCCCGGGCAGCTTGGAGACGTTTTCTTTGAGAAGTGCAGCTACACCCAGCAAAACCGCACAATGCATGTCATGGGCGCACGCATGCATCAAGCCCGGACGTTCGGACGAGTATGGCAGGCCAGTCTCCTCGGAAACCGGCAGGGCGTCCATGTCAGCCCGCAGCCCCACGACCGGACCAAGCTCGGCGCCTCTCAAGATCGCCAACACGCCTGTTCCACCCACTCCGGTTCTGACCTCGAACCCGAGATCTCGAAGCCTGTCCGCTATCAACCGGGCGGTCGCGCGCTCCTCAAACCCCAGTTCAGGATGGCGGTGTATGGCCCGCCTCGCTGTAACCATGGCTTCTCGCATGGCAATGGCTCTGTCGAGAATGTCCCCGGTCTCGCGCATCTTCATGTGACTCCATTCTCAAAGCATGATCTGCCTCGCACCCAGCTCAGTTGATATGCACAATCTTGCCGGGGTTGAGGATCAGGTTCGGATCCAGTGCTGTCTTGATGGACTTCAGCACCTGTATCTGGGCCTGGTCTACGAAGCGTTCCAGCGGCTTCAGCCGCTTCGCGCCTATCCCGTGCTCGCCCGACAGGTTTCCGCCATGTCGGTAGGTCGCACTGTACATCTCATGAAGCGCCTTTTCTTTAGTGGCCTCCCAGGTCGCATCGTCCATCCCCTCCCTCAGGAGAGTCGCATGGATGTTCCCATCTCCGGCGTGCCCGAAAGCTGGGATTTTGACGTCACATTCCTCCGCTATGCGGGAGATTATTGAAAGCAGTTGGGGTATCTCCGAAATCGGGACGGTGATGTCCTCCATGCAGTAGACCGGGCTGACCACGCGGAGAGCCTCTGCAACGCACTTGCGCGCCTTCCATATGCGGTCCTGCGTGGCAAGGTTGTCCGCCACATACACCTCGAGCGCTCCGCACTGCATGCACATGTTGCCAATTGCCTCGTATTCGGCTTCAATCTGCTGCTCGCTGCTGCCTTCGAGTTCGACTATAAGGTAGGCGGCGGCATCGCTGTGCGGAAGAGACGAATTGAGGTACAGCTCGGCCGCTTTAATGGACAAGCTGTCCATGAACTCCACTGCCGTGGGGACAATCCCGCTCTCGGTCATCACCCTCGGCGCCACTTCAATGGCCTTCTGCATGTCGTCGAACGGGGCCAAGAGATCCACTCGGAACTTGGGCAGTGGGAGGAGCTTGAGCCAGGCCTTTGTGATCACGCCGAGCGTTCCCTCCGACCCCACAAACAGATGCACCAGATCATAACCTGTAACATCCTTGACGCACTTTCCGCCCGCCGTTACGATTTCGCCAGTGGGCAACACCACCTCCAGCCCGTACACGTGCTTTGAGGTCGTGCCGTATTTCACCGCCTTGTTGCCGCCGGCGTTCTCTGCAAGGTTTCCGCCTATCTGCGAGCTCTCTGAGCTACACGGGTCTCCGGCATACAGCAACCCTTGCTCCCGCGCGATCCTCTGAATCTCGCCGGTAGTCACGCCGGGTTCCACAACCATGAAAAGGTTTCGCCGGTCGACCTCGATTACTCGGTTCATGTTCTCAAGGGAAAGGACTATGCCCCCGTGCATCGGCACACACCCTGCCGATAGCCCCGTCCCTGCTCCTCTCGGGGTAACCGGTATCGTCTCTCTGTTGGCCAGTCGCATGATCTCGGAAACCTCGGCCGTTGTGTTCGGCTTGACCACAACATCGGGCATGCGCACGTATGCTGCTTCCGACACCTCGTCGTGGGCATACGGAGCGAGTTTCTCCGGGTCCGTCATCACTCGAGCAGGGTCCAGAATCTGCACGAGTTCGTCGACTATCTTCCTTGTTACAGCTGCATATCGTCCCATCGTTTTTCACCTCGCTCCGGACAGACGCTCATTCTTCGCGTGCTTGATCTTGTCAATCAGCTCAGGCGCCACATCGAAGAGATCTCCTACGATGCCGTAATCGGCAACCTTGAAGATCTGGGCGTCTTTGTCTTTGTTGATCGCTACGATGGTTTCTGACGTTTGCATACCGGCAAGATGCTGTATGGCGCCGGATAGTCCGATCGCCACATAAAGGCGCGGCGACACCGTCTTGCCGCTCAGCCCTATCTGGTGCGGGTACCCGATCCATCCCAGGTCCACCGCGTCCCGCGTCGCGCCAACGGCCGCGCCGAGCAACCCGGCGAGCTCCTCCACCAGCTTGAAGCTGTCGCGGTTCTTCAGGCCCTTGCCGCCCGCCACGACAATCTCCGCGTCTTGCACGCTCACATCCTGCGATGTGTCGCGGACGAATTCCAAGAGACGCTCTCCAGCAAACTGCGCATTATCGCATACAGCCGTTCTGACCACAATATCGCCGTGTCGCCCGAGATCCCGGGGAAGGGGCCTCGCCGATTTCGGCCTGACCGTCGCCATCTGGGGTCTTGCAGAAGGCGTCTTGATTGTCGCCATGACATTTCCGCCTATGGCAGGCCTAGTTTGCAGGAGCAGTCTTTCCTTGTCGTCTATGTCAAGCCCAGTGCAGTCTGCCGTCAGCCCCGTGCCGAGTTTCGCGGCGACATGCGGCATCAGAGTCCTGCCGGCAGTGGTGGCAGCAGCCAGAACGATCTCTGGGCGAATCTGACCGATCAGAGCCGCCAGTTCGGCCGAGTAACGCCTGGGAATGAACCACTCGAGGCTGGGATCATCCACCAGATAGACGACGTCGGCGCCTCGTTCTACTATCTCACGCCCAGATGCCTCGAGGCGATGACCAATGACCACGCACGCGAGGCTGACTCCCAACTTGTCGGCGAGCGTCCGCCCCCTTGCCAGGAGTTCGTATGTCACAGAATGCACTGATTCGCCTCTTTGCTCACCTACGACTAACACACCTGAGTAATCCACGGACTCACCCTCTTTCGGGAAACGCAAGGACTAGATGACTTCTTTCTCTATCAGCAGATCGACAAGCAAGCCCACAGCGGCGCCTCCCGAGTCCTGCTGGCGAAGGACAGTATCACGCGTGAATTTCGGCCTGAAGACCTGTACTACGCGAGTGGGCGACCCCGAAAGGCCAACTATGTCTTGGGTCAACCCCAGATCATCAGGGGTCAGCAGCGGAATCGGAGCGGTCCTGGCGGCAAGCTTCCCTGAAAGCGTGGGAAAGCCGGGCTCGTTCATGTCCTTCACTACCGTGACGAGGGCAGGCAGCGGGATCCTAACACGCTCGAAGCCCTCTTCGACCACCCGTTCAACGACCGCATGGCCCTCCTTGACCCGAATCCCCCTCACATAGGTGGCAACCGCTATATCCAACATGGCAGAGATCATAGGACCAACCTGCCCGGTTTCGCCGTCAGTCGCCCTCTCTCCGCAAAGGACGAGGTCGCTCGGGCCCAGCTTCCTGCCTGCCACGTGCTCTATCGCCAGCGCCAGCGCTCGCGCTGTGGCCAGGGTGTCGGATCCGGCGAATCCCCGGTGACACAGGAGATGCGCCTCATCGGCCCCCATGGCTATGGCCTCTCTGAGGGCCCGGGACGCCGGAGGAGGTCCCATGCTCAGAACCGTGATCTTTGAGCCATCGATCGACCTCTTCAACTCAAGCGCCGCCTCAAGGGCATTCTCGTCTAGCGGGTTGATGACGTTTTCATGATCGGTTCTTACCATGGTCCCGGTCTTCTCGTCCATCTTGACGTTGGAGGTGCCGGGCACCTGCTTAAGCAGTACGAATAGATTCATATTGACCACGCGCCTCTTCAGTGTTCTCCGTCATCAGTGCTCGGAGCCGTGGACTGCTGTTTGCAGAGCATGCACAGCAGCCTCGAGATCCGGACGTTGCCATACGTTCCTCCCGAAGACTATGCCGCGCGCGCCAAGGTTCGCTGAGCGTCTGGCGCCTTCAACTACACTGTCAAACTCGGGTCGAGTCTGTCCTCCAAGAACTGTGACCGGCACAGGCGACCAGCGTACGACCTCCGCGAACTCGTCGTCAGTCCCAACGAGCGGGGCCTTGAGAATGTCGGCGCCCAGTTCGACGGCGATTCGCATCATGTGCCGTAGTACGTCTACGCTGGCCATCTCCTCCCGGGTGGAGGTCATGCCCCATAGGACCGTTTCAAGCATGACAGGCATGCCAAGCCTGTGCGCCTCCTGTATCGAGGCTGCAACGATCTCAAGATTGTAGGCATACAGATCCAGTTCGCGCTGGCCGAAGACCAGAACCATCTTTACGGCGTCCGCTCCAAGTCGAACAGCGTCCTCTACCTCAAGGATCTTCCGGTAGTCTTCTGTCTCCGCCTTCCGGCCGGGGACAGTGCTACCCATGAAGTAGTCAGCAGCCAGCACGACTCCAGGGGCGTTCCGGCGTTCCCAGAGCCCACATACCCGTTCGAACAGCCCTGGGTTGAGCAGCAGCGCATCTACTCCTGACTCGATCAGTGCTTGAACCTTCTGCCGCGGATCCTCAAGCCCGCGCGGAACGCCCTCGATTCCGTGATCGACCGCGACTATGACCGATTTCCCTGTGACGGCGTTGAATAGCCTGCTCATGCGGATCTGGACTCCAGTATTCATCCGCCGGCGCCCCCTCTCCATATGTGCACAGCGTCTACCTGTCGGTCAGCAGAATGACCTTCAGAGTGCCGCCGGCCTTAATCGTATTGTAAGCATCATGTATTTCGGTGAGCGGAAAACGATGCGAGATCAAGCGCCGCACAGGCGCCTTGCCGTCTGCTATCCACTCCGTGGATATGCGATACAGGTCCTTCTCTTCCTTGCCGCCCACCCCGATCCATTCGCTTCCGATTATCGATATCTCGTTGTAGTGAATCCAGTTGGGATCTATGGTGATGGCCTGCCCCGCACCGCCGCCGCCGAAGAGCACCACGCGGCCGCGTTCGCCGACAAGCGTCATGCATGATTCCATGACCTGGCTGATCCCAACAGTCGCCATGCATACGTTGGCTCTCCGACCACTGGTCCACTCGAGCACGGCTTCTTCCACTGATGCCGCATTCGGATCGATTGCTGCTTCAGCGCCGAACTCCAAGGCTAAGGCGCGTCTTTCGGGAATTGGCTCTACAGCCATGACATTGGCGCCCGATCGCGCGGCGGCTGCCGTGATTCCCAAACCCATCGGACCCGCGCCCACAACTACAACTCGGTCGCCCGCGATAACGTTTGCGCGCTCCCTGACGGCGTGTATGCAGTCTGACAGGGGTTCCACGAACGTGCCCTCTTCATAGCTGACATTGTCGGGCAGACGATAGGAGTATTGCAGGTTGGATGCAGAGATCTTCGCATACTCGGCGTATCCGCCCTCTCCCTCAGCCACAACGCGCCAACCGGCCTCAAACCGCTTGACCTTCGACCCCACGGCCACCACGTCGCCTGTCCATTCATGCCCCGGATTCACAGGGAAAGGAATCGGCTTGTAGTTTGGCACAGAGAACTTCCGCATCTCTGTTGGGCATATCCCGCAAGCACGCACCCGGACCAGTGCCTCATCGGGTTCGATGGTCGGAACGGGTGACTCAACTATGCGAAGATCTCCGATTCCGAACAGTTTCGCTTCCTTCATCGTTGATGGCAAACTCACGTCCAGAACACCCTCCTAGCAGCATCTGTTATTACTTAACCTACTGTTTTGGCGTCTGTGCATTCCCCGCGAGCAGACTTACATATCTCATGAAGCGGTCATAGTGATGATCGTACGCGTTCGCATAGTCCTCACGCACACTCACGATGCTCCGAAAACCGACCCATCTCTCCCGGAGATCGCGAGCGTCAACAATGCCCACAGCCCGCCCGGCCAGAAATGCCGAGCCTATGGGGGCTCTCACCGAGCCCGAAGTGAGCCTCTGGGCATGGCGGCACACATCTGTGACGATCTGCGTCCAAAGCTCGCTCTGGCTTCCGCCGCCCGCCGCCCTTATCTCGTATTTGTTGAGAAGCCCTTCGCGGGATAGCTCGGCCAAAGACGATCGAAGCGCGAACGCCACTCCCTCAAGGGCTGCGCGGTACACGTGACCAAGGGAGTGGCCCTGGTTGAGCCCCAGCAGAGCCCCTGACATGTCCGGACGGACCTCGGGGCTTCTCTGCCCGGTGAGGTAGGGGATGAACACCAGTCCATCGCTGCCCGCAGGCGCGCGGATCGCCTCACCCTCCAGGGTAGCGTGGTCCGGCGTAGATCCGTCCCACGCCAGCACTCCGCGGATCCATTCGATCAAGGCGGACCCCGTCCCGAGCACGCTGCTTACCAGGTAACTCCCTGGCAAGAGGCCCGGAGTGAGGATGAACCCAGGGTGAACCCACATCTTCGACACAGGAGACATAGTTGCCAGAGTGGAGCCGTAGAGCAACGCGAGTGATCCTTCATCTATTACGCCTGTGCCGACCATTTCGGCCGCGGCATCGCCCGTGCCCGCAATGACCGGTGTTCCTTCCGGCAGGCCCGTCTCGCGGGCCGCCTCGCTGTGTATAGTGCCTACTACATCGGTTGCCCACCTAAGAGGAGGGAGGATGGAGGGATCGATGCCCATCCTATTGAGGGCATCGATATCCCATCTGCAATCACTGAGTTGGTATCCATAGCCGCCATCGCCGGCGCAGAAATGGTCCCAGCACGCTTCCCCGGTCAAACGCCATACAACGTAACTCGTCGTACCGAGGACCCATTGCGTATTCTCATACACCTCAGGTTCGTGCCGTTTCAGCCATAACAGCTTGGGAGCAATACACTGTGTGGAGAGAACATTTCCACTGCGCGCCACAATCTCATGTTCGCCGACGTCGGACACGATCTCGTCGATTTCTGCAAGTGCGCGACGGTCGATGCTGTATAGAATGCCTCGACGAAGCGGCCTTCCATCATGGCCTACCGGCACCAGCGTAGGGCATGTGCCGCTCACTCCGATGCTTGCTACTTTCGAGCCTGCCGGCGCCTGCGACATGAGAGCGCGCGCGATCTCAACGAAGTCTCCCCACCATACTTGGTCAGCGTCTTGCTCCGCCCACGCGGGGTTTGGTCTGGCGACCGCGTGAGGTACAGTGTGTGATGCGATTATCTGCCCCGACTTGTCGACCAGAACGCCTTTAGTCGACGATGTGCCTATGTCTACCCCGACCAGAAGCACGTCTTCCATCCTCCAAACCAGATAGTGTCGCCTAGTCGGCGTGCGCCGGTATGGCCGGCTCGGCGAACCTATCACGCAGCAGCCCGACATCGCCAGCCACCGGAGTCCCCCATTTCACCCCGGTGTAGGCGCCCGGCTGCAGACCGAATATCGTTCCGTATTGGAATATGGCGACTCCCGGAGCGCCTGCCTCGCGGGCCATGTCAACGAGTTCCGCCACATACTTCATATCCGGAGCTCCCGGCAGGAAGTTGCAGTTCTCACCTGCCAACGGATGCGGCACGCCAAGTGCGGATATGCCTGGATACAGCTTGGTTCCTTCGCGCATGGCGCTCTGGAGTCTGCCAACGGTCTGTTTGTAGTACTCAGGCGAGTACCAGTAGACCATGGGGCATACGAAGTCCAAGAACTTCGAGAACCCTATCCAGTCGCAGTACACCTGGCTCGGGGCCGTCCTCGGATTCGGGAACACCGCCGCCGACAGTTTGGCCTTGGGCGAATGGCCTTTGACGATGCCATGAATGTATTCCACTGTGTCGTGCACGTTCTGGTTGTAGTAGTTGATCACTGCGCCAGCCCTGTCGAGGGCTGCCCCAAGATCTTCGTAGTTGAGCGAGTCGAAACCCTTGGCCGTGAGCAGGTCCACTACCTGATCGAGGGTGAAGCCGTAGCGCTCCCTGATGTTCTTCTGGCAGTTGTCGCAGAAACAAGCCGAACGCGGATAGCGGATGAAGTCGAGATTGATTCCGTCCACCGGGTACTTCTCAAGGACCTCTTTAACCAGCGAACCAAGGTATTCGCGGTACCCTACGTGGCTTGCGCACACGAATTCGCTGCGTTTGCCCAATCTATCCACAACGGCCCATTCAGGATGCTCAGCCAGCGGGGGTTTCTTGCCCTTTACGGCTTCCGCCTCTATGTCACCCTCGGTGAACACGGAGAAGTAGGCATGAACCTCAATCCCGGCCTCATGCGCCATCCTGACTACGTCTCCGAAGCTGTCGTATTCGTAGCAGTGCTCATGGCTCAAACCTATCTCGCTCGGATACCACAGAGCCGGCGCTGCGTCGGCCATGCGCGCCTTTACAAGCCAGAGGAGCATGTTAGCTCCGAGGCTCTTTGCATTGTCAACGATCTGCTTTACGTCTTCGGGGCCATAGTGCCCGCTCAGAATCCCATCCTGCTGCGATTCCACCCAGAGAGCGCGTCCTTCTCTGATTGCCATTTCGTTGCCATCCCCTTCCACAGTAGTCTGGTGCACTGCGCATCCGCATAATCTTCTGCGACGTTTTCCGTCTTGGTCGCTCACCCCTTTGCGGCTCTACCTGAACGTCTTGGAGCACCCTCAATCCGCCTAGAGCGATCTAATGATATGGAAGCTGATCACGTCACTCCGGTGGAACGTCCTGGAGTACCACATAGGACACCCTTCAGGAGTGTAGTGGGTATGCTCAAGGAGCATCAGTAGATGCCCCACAGGGACTCCGAGTTTCTCGCTGACTATGGCATCAGCGGTGTATGGGTACAAGTAGGCCAACGCCTGGCGTATCTGGCCGTGCCTCTCCGACAAGTAGTTCAGCAGTGACTCGCCGATGCTGTCCTCATCCTGTTCGGTGATGTACTTGGCGGGTATGAAGTTGATGTCGTAACAGAAACGAATTCCATTGGCAGTACGGACGCGCTCAATGACGGAAACTTGGTCTCCAATGGCAATGCCAAGTCTCTGGGCTATCAGGCTGTTTGCGGTCTCGCACCGCCAATCCCGAAACGCCGTCCCCGGCGTCATGCCGGCGCCCTGTACAATCTGAGTAACCGAGTTCAGCCTCTCGAGCCCAGCGTCCAGCTTGAGCCGGTTGGCCAGAACAATAGTGCCCACTCTACGCCGTCTCACAATGTAGCCTTCGGATTCCAAGCGCTGAAGCGCCTCTCGAAGAGCAGTCCGACTCACTGCGAGTTGCTCGGCCAGGACTGTTTCCGGAGGGAGTTTCCCGCCGACGATATCGCCTTCGGCGATGTACTCCATTATCCGCTCGTATGCGCGCGATGGGACCGATTGCCCACTTCCGACTGGCTCTAGAGTTCTCACCTTAGACCACCCTTTCACTTTTGGAGCGAAAGGTATTACGTAATACCATTTCGCTCTGTAATGACAATATCCTGCTGACCACGAATATTTTCTGCGGACATGCGATTTTGCAGCCATTTCCACTCCTGACGCCCCTCACTGAGTCCTCGGTGTGGAGATCCAGGAACTGCACGATGTCCTCACGGAGAACGATATTGACACACCGAATCGGTGTGATTGTACTCGACATCTCGGCATCTTTCTACTCAGAGACAATCAAAGGCATCAAGAATTAAGCTAGAGCCGCATCATCTCCGCGGAGACGAAAACGATATCAAAGGGAGGAATGACAGGGATGTCATAGGAGTGAATCCCCCTGCGATCTGTTGGTGGTGGGGCTTCGACCCTGATGGGATCAGGAAGAACGAGTGCGCAATGTCTCGAAGAGCGTGTACGCTGGCGCTGAGCACTTCCGAATAACCGAAAGCCCCTGCGGAGGCCCTTGCTCTAGCGCCCAGTAGTCCTAGACGCTGCTGGGTCCGGAAGGACTGCCCTGGGAGCAACCTAGGGAATTCCCGGCGGTTTCCTGGCGGACCTGCGAGAACACCCACAGGCTGCCGCTATCCTACCATACTCCCATCAGACGCCAACGACAACGGCGGACGCAATCGCCTTCGCCATGCCTTTCAGCGCCCTCGCCCTGGTGTCCCCGGACCTATCCTTGTTCACAAGATCGTCCCTCATCGCTCCAGCAGCAAGCATCTGGGCAGCAAGGAGTCGCCTAGGCATGCAGAATCCCCGATCTGCTGTGTCAGAGGCCTACACTACCCGTTTGCCAAACAGCGCAAGCGATAATGCGGTCAGCTTGAGAACCTGTATAGCGAAAGGCACTTCCATGATGGTTGCCGTAGGAGCACATTCTGCGTCGGTCGGATTGCTCCTGCCGGGCGCCTCGCGGGGAGCTGAATGCGGCCAAAGCCAGTATTCAGCTCCCTCATCCACGCCGCTCCCTGAGTTTGGGGCCTCCGAGCTCACTCTCTGCGGTTCGAGGCGGTAGTTTTGTGCGTACCGTGAGTACTGTACGTACTGTACGGAATCCGTACTGGTTCGCCGCGCAACCTGTACGGATTCCGTACAGCGCTTGGTCTAGTCCGCCGCCAGCGGGACCCAAGAGTGCTCGTTTCATCCCAAATTCTGTAATTCATGCCTCCTGCTGTTGGTATTTGGTGCTCTTATTGGTGGAATAGTTCGCGCTTCGAAGGCCATCCGCCGGTTTCGCCTTTGGCGTTGTACGAAATCCGTACAGGTACTCAGCGTTCCCGGTACGAAATCCGTACTGCCGCCCCATACGACTCACACTTCGATGTGAACTAGGCCTACACCGACATCGCATGGCACAGGTTGCACTGAAGGAAAGAGAGAGAGAGAGAGTCTTCTCCATTCGGTTTCATCTACAGCGCTACACTGCCTCAGGCAACAGGCTAATCGCATTCGCCACGAATGCCAAGAACAACCTGACCTGTGCGTTCTGCAGCATATCCCCGCAAAGCAAGTCACATTCGACGTAAGTTCAAACCCATATTCAGCACCCTGGCGGCACAGGATTGAAGGTTTTTCCAGCCGATTGGCAGGCCTGCAAATGGAGATTGCTTCCTTGTACTCTTGGCGTGATTATTGTATGCTCAACGTAAGAGCCGAGGATGATGTCACTAAGGGCTTTCTCGGCGGCCTGCAGGTTGTGGTCATCCCTGCGTACAGAGGCCGAGGACTCAGTTCGTCTATCATTCTGGAGATAATCTCGCTTGCCAGGCGGGATGGGCATAGCACACTGATACTGCCGGTGAGGCCAAGTCTGAAGAGCAGGTGTCCTCTGACATCTTCGCGATGAGAGCAAGGTCTTGATAGACGGTCTCGATGCCGAGGCTTCTCGCGTCCTTGGGAGACGCGAGGTCCACGCGCCTGCCACCGATCGCGTCATTGGGGCATGTTGACGATTGCGTCAAGATCCCCCGCCCTAAAGGACCCGCGTGGCAGCGCGTCACAACGTCAAACTGGGTTTGCGCATACGCGCATTCTTCGCGATTACGCTGCCGCTGGCAGTACCCGGACGCAGGGCGAGACCGGGAATCTCAGCGTCATCATCTACACGCGTGAGTAACCGGCTGAACCTATCTGGACAGGCGGCGCAGGTGTACACGCTGACTTGCTGAACGTCTCCACGCATACACATGTTGGAGGCGTGCAGTTCTATGTCAGAGAGCGTTTCCGAGCGCACTCGCAAGTTGCTCACCGACGTATACGCCCTTCTGCTGGCGCTGAAAGATCGCAGAGTACCGTGGTATGCCAAAGCCGTCGCAACCATGACAGTGGGCGACGCCTTCATGCCCTGGGGACCCGTCTGCCCATCCCTAGATTGGCAGTGCCCTAGACTGCCTTCGACATCACGGCGTTGAGGAGTGCATGTATGCGGGGGAGTACTCCAGATACGGAAATGGCCGTATAGATCAGAAGCAGCGCCATGGCGGTGTTCAACGACCTCCTGTGCTGGGCGAACAGCCTCTGGAGCCCCATGCCGAACATCGCCCAACAGGACGTTGACGCAAGAGAGACGGACCCGAGCAGGACCGAGAAAAGCAACAGACTTGCCGTAGAGTGGTAGTATGGCGTGATGAAGTTGGCCGTGACCGTGAGTCCGTAGAGGATGGCCTTAGGGTTGATGAACTGCAGCGCCACGCCTGTGGGGAAGGAGATTAGGTGGGCTTCTTCATTCGTCGCTTCCACATTACTCGCCAGTACGCGCGCGGCCAGATAGAGCATGTACGCCCCGCCGACGATCTGGGCGATAGGCTTCATCTTGGGCACAGCACTGAACAGGAACAGGTTGAGGTAGCTGGAAGCCACCATGACCACAGCGAAACCTACGGCTACGCCCAGACGGAATGGCCATGTGCGGCGAAAGCTGAATTCACTGCCCATGACGAAAGACATGATGTTGTTGGGCCCAGGAGTGAACGTGACGACTAGCACATATGACAGGAATGCAATCGGATTCGGCATTTAACACACCTCGAACCGGCCATATCCTTGGCTGATCTCATCCACCGTGTTAGGGGGCCCGAACATGCCCTCAGGTATGACCCGTATAATTCTACGAGGTGGATGAATTCCCTTTCTGCAACAAAGGAGCGCTCCGTACTGTCGCAAGTGTTGATCCATCTGGCAAACTCAGGGGGGCCTGCCATCGCAGGAATGCGTGAGGCAGCCCCGAATACTTAGCGCCAAGGGGTGATCCCATGGCCAATCGCAAACCCTTCGAGGAACTGCAGACTCAGATGTTCGATCTCTACGCTGCAAAGGACTTCGCTGGAGCATTCGCAGTAGCCGAGTCGGCGTCTCGATCCTACCCCGACCGGGCAACAAGGACAGCCTATTGGAAGGCATGCCTTCTCAGCCTGATGGGGAGACCTGAACAGGCCGTGTCTGCCCTGATCCAGGGGCTAGCCCATGGTGCGTGGTGGGCTCAACCTGCCCTCCTTCAGGACCCAGACCTCGAGGCAGCGCGAGCCCTGCCACGGATGGCAGAGGTTCTATCGGAAAGCGGCAGGCGGTGGCAGGAGGCGCAGGCAAACGCCAGGCTTGAGGTGTTCACACTCAGCCTTCCAAACCGGTCCGGCCCCCCAAACCGGTCCGGCGCCGCAGACGGGCACAACGCCGCAGACGGGCACAACGGCCCAACCGAGCAGGCAGCCCCGCCGCTGATGCTCGCGCTCCATTGGCGTAACGGGTCTGGACCCGAGTTTATCGAGCGATTCCGACCGGCAGCGGAAGATCTGGATTTTCTGCTGGCTTCGGCGCAGTCCTCGCAGATATGCGCAAGAGGCGAATACTGCTGGGACGACCAAGCCAAGGGCGAAGCGGAAGTGACGGAAGCCTTCGCCGAACTCCGCGCGTCGCACCTATTCGAGGCCAACCAGGTGGTGCTTGCAGGCGCCTCTCAGGGTGGAAGGCTGGCAATCGCCATGTCGCTGGCAGGTGGCCCCCGGGAGTCGTATCGTCCCGAACAGGCGTCCCTGCCTTCGCGTGGATTCGTCGCTGTGGTCCCCGCGGTGCGTGATATCGACATGTTCATCCCCTACATGAAAACCGCAGCCGAGCGCGGTGTTAGGGGATACATAATCACCGGCGAGCGAGATCAATTCCTCGCGAAAACGTCGGAGCTTCAGTGCATCCTGGACAACAACGGAGTGCCCTGTCGCATGGAAGTGGTAGAAGGCATGCCGCACACCTTCCCCAAGGACTTTCCTGAACGCCTTGCGCGAGCCGTGCGTTTCGTTATGGGCGAAGGCTGACTAGAACCCATCTTCGGCGCCCTTGACGGGATCGGGACGGAAATGCGCTCGGGCCACCTCGGGCTTCCGGGGAGCGCTCAGGTTTGCAGCCGTCGTGTGGCTCGCTTCGTCGTGATCGCCGCGGGCGTTGCTGCCAGACTGCCAGACTGCCAGGCCAGAGGCGTGTGCAGTGTTGCGCGCGGGCTGCAGCTGAGAGCTGAATATGGGGCTTCATGGCTGCGCGACCGAGTTCTGGGGCGATGATGTCGACGAATCCAGCAGTGAGACGAGCTCAATGTCGATGGAATCGACGTTGAAATGCGTGCAATGTCGACAGATCCAGCATTGAGGCCCTCCGAACGTGCGCCCAGGCGGGATCGGTGACAGAGAGCGTGACAAGGTGAGATCATGGCATAATGTGGCGCGGCTTACTCGCATGTAGACGCGTTTTCAGTGATGGGTCGAGCGCGCGATGCAGTTCACGTGAACCTCGACAGCTGGAGCCGGACCGTCAATGTCGACGAAATGGACACTGACCCCGTGGTCAATGTCGAATTGAGTGGCATTCAGCGCGCGACGATGCCGGTTTGGTCGGCATTGACCTCCCGTGAGACCGGAATCTCAGGAACCGCAGATTCGTTTCCGCGTCTATAAGCGACGAGCAGATGAGCGACGGGCGGGATGTTGCCCTCTGCGCAATCCCCTTCTCTGAATTCCCTGCCTGTCATCTGCTCAATGAGTATCTTCCCCATGCAGATCACCCTTTCCCCGTATTCGCTTGTCACTTCCTCTTGCCTGGCACGCCCCGTATGACCGGACGGCCTTGATGCCTTTGACCAATTGCTGCCGTAGTTGATCGACCTGTTACAGGAATACGTGCATCAACGTAGAATTGGCGACAGAAACCTCAATGAATCCGGGCTGGCAATAGGAGGCATTTGGCTTGGGGAAGTTACTAATCACACTTGTTGTAGCCGCAGTGGGCGGTCTAGTCGGGGTCAGGCTAAGAATTCCAGCGGGAGCCTTGCTAGGTGCAATGATAGCGGTAGGAGCGTACAACATCGCTTCCACCCAGGTTTACGTGCCTGCAGCTGTCAAGATCGTAGCCCAAATCCTTGCAGGAGCCGTAATCGGGGTCCAGATCAACAGAGACACTATAGTCGGCTTCAAGGACCTCGCGCTGCCCGCAATCATCCTGGTTCTTGGCATGTTCTTCGTTAATCTCGCCGTGGGACTACTGATAGCCCGAGTATCGAAGCTAGACCTCGTTACTTCTCTCTTCGCCAGTTCTCCAGGAGGGATAACGGAGATGACCCTGGCCGCGCAGGCCCTCGGTGCAGATACGCCTAAGGTTGCCCTTCTTCAATCGCTTCGGCTGATCAGCATAATATCGTTCATGCCCATCGTGCTTCGCTACTTCGTGCGTGTGTTTGGTAGGTAGGGGGCGGACACATCCAAGGTTCATCGGGCTCAGCTAGTCCCTCTTTGCCCGATGCAGACATGGCCCGAGCGAATACGGCTTGCTCGCGGCGATAGCCCAGCTGTAGCTTGAGCCTGGTTTCTTCGGTTTCCTCTGCCTCCGGTGGTCCTCAGGCCCCTACAGGCTCACTTCACCCTTCAGCAATGCATGACTCTCCGGCCCCGACTCATGTTCAGCACCATTGGCGCCATAGGGTTGAAGATGGGTTCTGCTGTAGCCACGAGCAGTATCCCGTGACAGATAACACGGCAAGGCGGCGCACTTGTCTTTGCTTATCATCACTTGCCTTTAGTTGAATTGTTCCATATACTTTACATGAAGGGAGGGTATCATCATGAATGAGCCGAAGCTGCTAACCGCTCAGGAGCTGGCTAGGATGCTTCAGCTATCGGTGGAGACCATATGGCGCTACACCCGCAACAGCACGATTCCGTTCGTGCAATTGTCCAGCAGAAAGTATCGTTATGATCCAGAGAAGGTCCTGCAGCATCTCGGCAAGAACACCAATGAGCAACCGGCCTCCTCGGTACGGGAAACCGGGCCCGAGTACATTACAGACAAGGCATATACCTATGATGACTACCTCCAGCTGCCAGAAGACGAATGCCATCACTATGAGATCCTAGACGGCGCGCTGATCAAGGAGCCTGCGCCATACGTCCACCATCAGCGGGTATCCAGGCGCCTGCAGCGCCTTCTGGAAGACTACTTCACCCCGCGCGATCCAGCCGGCGAGGTGTTCAATGCGCCGATCGACGTGACCTTGTCCGACACGAATGTAATCCAGCCGGACCTGGCCTACATACCCGGCGATAAGAGCGGAATTGTCGAGGAAAGGCGGATAAACGGCGCCCCGCATCTGGTTGTGGAGATCCTTTCGACCTGGACCCGCTCCAAAGACCGCCTGCGAAAGCGAAGCATATACGAACGCATGCACATACCGCATTACTGGATCGTTGACCCGCATGATGAGACCATCGAGGCGTATGCCTTGCACGACGACGCCTATGTCCTGCGAAGCTCCGCCCTTGACGCCGAAGACTTCGTCCATCCCGATTTCCCCGGCTTCGTAGTCGACCTCGCAGCACTGTGGAAGCAGAGCGCGTGCAACCACGAATCAACTCCTGATCCACAGCCGTGAGAATCGACGGGGCCCTTGTCCGCGGAATCGGGGATCTGGATTGAGCAGCCGAGTTGTGTGAGATGAGCTATGGATTTCGCGGCGCGGAGTCCGCAAAGATGTGTACGGGCATGAGGCTGGGTATCTGATCCTGAAGGAAATCGCCTCGCTGCGCGACCACATACTGGCGTAGACTGCCGGCGCCGCTAATCGATTGTTCTGAGAACGCTTAGCACCGCAACCGCTGTCGTGTCTCCCTCTCCTAGCGTGCACTCCAACGACAGAAAACTCTCCGCGATGCGCGGGGCCTTGATATCCGTCGACTCCTCGGGGGTAAACCCGCCGACAGCAAACTCATCCGCATCATCCGCGTTGTCCTGAACTGTCTTGATGCAGGCATCATAGTACTCGTGTCCAAGGAAATTCACACAGAACTCCCCGGTCCGCATGATGCTCCTGTATGTACGGGTATCCCGTCCGAGTCCGGGCATGATTGCAAAGAAGCCGCCTTCGTCCCCGGAAAATGAGCTCCACGAGTGGAAACATACATTGGGCTTGCCGTTTTCCTTCAGTCCAGCATTGTTGTTCCGCATTTCCAGGCGCATGCCTTCTCAGATAAGCAATGGCGGAAGGAGCCACGATGGCATTGGGCGAAATAGGGTCTATTCCATTCAGCGCCATTGGTCTTGGGCACAT
Source organism: Clostridia bacterium (assembly GCA_034926675.1). Lineage (NCBI taxonomy): Bacteria > Bacillati > Bacillota > Clostridia > Clostridia bacterium. Next base: position 24,390 of record JAYFQW010000002.1, read on the forward strand.
CACACATTCCGAATGGAGGAGGGTCCACATGGATCGAGTTGACCGCGCATTGGCCAAAGCCGCTGGCATGTACGACATCGACGGCCTGTTCCTCGTCAAGCATGAGGCGGTTGCCAGGAAGAATGTGCAGTACCTCACGGGTTTTTCGGGATCGTCGGCATACGTGATCGTTACCCCAAAGGCACGAGTCATCCTGACCGATGGCAGATACGCAGAGCAGGCTGGGAAACAGTGCCCTGGGTTCGAGGTGATCCAGCACAGCCCCGCTTTCGCCGAGGATGTGAGAGAGGTTGCAGCGAGGCTTGGGCTCAGGAGACTAGGGTTTGAGTCAGACGCCGTGCTTTTCAGCGTCATAGATGAGGTGCAGCGCAGCATTCCCCATGTTGATCTCGTCGCAACCATGAACGTTGTCGGAAGCGAGCGTGCTCTGAAAGAAGACCTGGAGATAGCGGCGATCAGACGCGCCGCCGACATAACGACTGATGGATTCGAGCATATCCTGGGCTTCATAGAGCCGGGCGTGACGGAGCAGGAAATTGCCATGGAGCTGGAATATCACATGCGACGGAACGGCGCTTCCGGCCTGGCTTTCGATATGATCGTAGCATCCGGCGCGCGTGGATCCATGCAGCATGGCGCGCCATCGACGAAGATCATCCAGACGGGCGAGTTCGTCCTGATGGACTTCGGCGTGCAAGCGGACGGCTATCTGTCGGACATGACAAGGACCGTGATGGTCGGTCGAGCCTCAGACGAGCAGCGAAAGGTGTACCACAGCGTAAGGCAGGCGCAGCAGCATGGTCTGGATATCATCAAAGCAGGGATGCGAGGCCATGACGTCTGGGACGAAATGCGCAAGGTCGTAGCTGATGCGGGTTTCGGGGAGTACGCCGGTCGCCGATTCGGGCACGCCTTCGGCCTTGAGATACATGAGTCGCCGTACCTCATCGAGGGCAGCCGCGATGTGCTCGCAGCGGGCAATGTGGTGACAGTTGAACCCGGCGCCTACATTCCGGGGTGGGGAGGAGTACGGATAGAGGACATGGCAGTCGTAACTGCGACAGGCTGCACAGTGCTGAACGGAGGAACCAAAGACCTGGTTGAGCTATAGTCTGTGCAGCAGGACGAGCCTCGGAACACGGAGCATGGGGTCTTCCGGCCGAGGAGTGCATGCATGACGACTGCGTTGCGGTCATCTCGCCAGGATCGTGGGTATTAGGGCAGACCATAATGACGCCGAGTAGGCGCTGCCGCAATTATGGAATTGCGCCCTTTGCCACAGTAAGCGCAAGGGGTTCAAGGTTATTCACCTAGCACACTCTCCGCCTGCGCCGCCCAGTATTGTGATGGCGTGGGGGAGTGCGGGCATCAACACTTCCAGGCATTCCTGAACAGCTCGGGGGCTGCCCGGCAGATTCACAATGAGGGTGCGGTCGCGTATGCCTGCAACAGCTCTGCTCAACATGGCGTGTGGGGTCTTGGCCAGGCTGGCCGCTCTCATGGCCTCGGGAATGCCAGGGGCCAGCTTGTCAAGAACCGAAAGAGTCGCCTCAGGGGTCACGTCGCGAGGGGCGAAGCCGGTGCCGCCGGTGGTCAGAATCAGATTCACCCCGAGCTTGTCGGCCATGCGGCGCAGTTCCTCGGCTATGATGTCGAACTCGTCGGGCACGATCTTCCGCTCAACTACAACTCCTATGCTCGACATGATCCTCTCTATCACGGCGCCGCTCAGGTCTTCTCTCTCGCCCCGGGAGCCCTTATCGCTCACAGTCAGCACTCCGACGTTAACAGCAGGTATGACGCAGATCCGGTCGCCGCTCGTGACGCCGCCGCCGCACAAGACCTTTGCAAATATGCCCTCCAGGGGCATTACGCACTCGCCCACTTGCTGGAAGATTGCGCACTTGGCGTGGCACTCCTTGCCGATTTGGGTTACCTCCAGCAGCACTTCTGAGCCCACCTCAAGACGGGTTCCGATGGGAAGGTTCGGAAGATCGAGCCCGCGCGTTGTGATGTTCTCTGCGAAAGCGCCTGGGCCCACGTCCAGGCCTTTGGCGCGCATCTTGGCGATGCTCTCTTCGGCCAGCAGGCTGACCTGCCTGTGCCACGGGCCGGCGTGGGCGTCGCCGTCAATGCCGTAGTCCTCTATGAACTTCGCGCAGCCCACGGCTTGCTTGGGCACTCCCTTTGTCTGACTGGTGCAAACTGCTGTGACTATGCCTTCCATTACTGCTCCTCCTCACGGCCGTCCTCGCGACAGAATGCGCCGCTCTTGCCGCCCGACTTGAACACCAGCCTGAGTGGGCCTATGGTCATTGACTTGTCAACCGCCTTGCACATGTCGTAAACGGTGAGGGCGGCCACTGCCGCTCCGCATAGGGCTTCCATCTCCGCGCCTGTTCGGCCCTGTGTGCGCACTGTGACCTGGATATCCACTGCGCTGGCCTCATCATCGGTCGCGAAATCCACATCTATACCTGTAAGGGCGATTGGATGGCACATGGGGATCAGTGAAGACGTGCCCTTTGCACCCATGATCGCTGCCACTCGGGCCACTCCGAATACCTCGCCCTTGGGACCTTCGCCTCGCTGGATCAATGCCAGTGTGTTTGGATCCATCATGATTCTGCACCTGGCCACGGCTTTGCGGGCGGTTTCAGGTTTGCCCGATATGTCGACCATGCGCGCCTTACCCGACTCGTCGACGTGGGTGAGGGCTGGGGCCGAGCCGCCGTTTTCTTCGTTCGAGATCATTGTGTAGTCTCCTTATTGATGCAACCTGAGTTGCCTCAGTCAGCCGCCTATCTGCGAGAGAGGGCGGGCCTTCCAGCCGCCGTCGGCGCCTCGTGTCCTGCCGCTCTCAGGTTTCGCTGCTACCGCCCTGCGGATGAGATCAGCTATAGTATCGTCGTCGGCGCCGCTGCGGAGGGCTGTTCTCACATCTATCGTTGTCTCTGAAAGCAGGCATGGTCTGAACATTCCGTCAGCAGTGAGACGGATTCTGTTGCACGAACCGCAGAATTCGTCTCCGTCTCGTGAGATGAAACCCACTTGGCCCAGCGCGCCGCGAAGCCTCAGATAGCTGGCAGGGCCGGCGTCGCCCTGCCCCGCTGTGCGCACGGCGCCAAGCGCCAGCACACGCCGTCTGATTTCGTTTATGGGGACTACGTATTCCTGCCCGTAGAGACCGCCGTTTCCCCAGAATGGCATGAATTCTATGAACCTAACATCCCATCGGTGCTTCTGAGTGAGGGCAGCAAGGCTCTCGATCTCGTCGGAATTGATGCCCCTGAGCACCACCGCGTTCAGCTTGATGGGGCGAAGGCCGGCGCGCTCCGCAGCGAGAATGCCGGCAAGAGCCGACGCCAAGTCGCCTCGCCGCGTCAGGCCAGCATATGTGTCGACCCTGAGCGAATCCAGGCTGATGTTGACCCTGGCAAGCCCTGCGCTGGCCAGTTCATCTGCCATCGGCTCAAGCATCGTCGCATTGGTTGTCATTGATACATCGCGTATCCCCGGAACCGCCGCGACAGCGCGCACCAGCGCGACTACGCCCTTCCTTGCCAGAGGTTCGCCGCCTGTGATCCGCACTCTGGATATGCCCAACATGGAGGCTATGCGCACCACTCGGGCGAACTCCTCCACGCTGAGCATCTCATCATGCGTCCTGGGCTTGATCCCCTCTTCGGGCATGCAATACACGCATCTCAGGTTGCACTTGTCGGTGACTGAGACTCGCATGTAAGTTATGGTGCGCCCGAACCCGTCAACTAGCTCGCCCAACCCTGCCACACAACCTTCCCGGTATCAGAGACATCATATCCGCCCAGCCCGAGCACTGTCTGCTTGAACTCATCGGATCTCACCACGGCCAGCAGCGCATTCATCATCTCAGACTCCAGGAACTCCCTGGTGGTAAGCAGATCGTATCGCTCAGTCGACACCGGGATGAAGTCGAGCCCTAAGGCAGAAGCCGCGCTGTGAATACCTAGCCCCACGTATGCCGCTCCATTGGCTACTGAAGCCGCTACTCCCATGTGGGTGTATTCCTCGTGGGAGTAGCCCTTCACCGCACCGGGGTCGATGCCGAGTTTGCCAAGCTCCATGTCGAGCAGAACCCTGGTGCCGGCGCCTCTCTGCCTGTTGACGAAGACAACGTCGGCCCGAGCAATGTCGCCGAACCCAGTGATGTTCTTGGGATTGCCCCCAGGCACGATGAAGCCCTGTTCACGGTGGACCAGGTTCACCAGGGCATAGTTCTCCGCATCAAGCATCCGCTTAACGTAAGGGACGTTGTAGTCGCCGGTCTCCTCGTCGATGAGGTGTGTGCCCGCTATGTGGGCCTCGCCCCTGCGCATCGCCATGAGCCCGCCCATGCTGCCCACATGTGCCGACGAAAGGCTCATGCCGGGGTACGCACGGGCCAGGAAAGTCGACAGGATGTCCAGAGCCAGATCATGGCTGCCGATGGCCACCACAGTGCGCCGTATCTCGTCTAGGCTGCGCAGCAGCTCCACCTGCACCGTGGCGCCTTCGTCGATGCCCTGGGCCGAAGGAGGCACTCGCACGATTCCATCTGCCTTCACAAGCGACATTATGGCGCCCGCCCCGCGCGCAAGCGGGGTCACTACCAACTTGCCGCCTACATCGCCCACCTTGACCCTGACGAATTCCTCAACGCCCGGCGTAGACAGTATGCGCCGCGTGGCAGTGGCGTTCACCCTGGGCAGGGGTTGCTCCGGGCGCGCTAGCAGCCTGGCCATGAGTGGCCTCAGAAACAGCTCACACGCAAGGGAGGCCGACACGGGGTAGCCTGGCACGCCAATGAAGGGCCGGCCATCCACCGTGCCCAGTATTGTGGGCTTGCCTGGCTTGATCGCCACGCCATGCACGATAACCTCGCCGAGCCTCTCCACGACGGCGCTTGTGTAGTCCTCGCTTCCCGCAGATGAACCGGCGTTCACGATTACGATATCGCCGTGCGCCGACGCCTGCTGCACGGCCTTGGTGATCTCGTCGAATTCGTCGTGCACGATCTCATTGAACACGGGCTCTCCGCCCCACTCGCTCACGAGCCCACCGATGATCCTGGAATTGAACTCGACAATGTCGCCGATTTGCAGTCTCGAGCCCGGAGCGACGAGCTCATCTCCGGTGGGGATGATCACGACTTTCGGGCGCCGTCGCACTTCTACATGGGTCACTCCAGAGGCAAGCATAGCGCCCACATCAGCCGCGCGGATTGCGTGATTCTCGGGAAGCACGAGTTCAGTGGCTACGATATCCTCTCCCACACTGCGCACGTTTTGCCAAGGCTTTGCCGGCGCGATGATAGTGACAGTGTGGTCAGTCGTTTCCACCAGGTCTTCAATCATGATGACCGCATCGAATCCGAAGGGGAGAGGATCGCCTGTGTCTACCATGATCGCGTTCTCGCCCAGGCTCAGCGTTACAGGCCGACGTTCGCTGGCCGCGAAGGTTGAGGCCGACTTTACGGCCACTCCGTCCATGGCGCATGCGTGGTAGTGAGGCGACGAAATCCTGGCGAACACTGGCTGCGCGGTGATGCGCCCCAGGGCTGCGATGTCTACGGCAATTGACTCTCCCGGGAGTGCTGCGGCTGCGCCCTGCTCCTCCAGCGCGTCAAAAAACTTGCGCACCGCTTCATCAAGCGGCACTTCACTCAAATAGACACTGCGTTTCGCAGCACTCACCTCCATGCCAGCACGGTGACGGTGTCACCCTTCTGGACCCCTTCTGTTGCCGCAGGTATTCTCACCACGCCGTCCGCTCTGACCAGACCTGATATGAGCGCAGACTTGCTGAATACCGGATCGGCCCATATCTGCCCGTCGCGCCATGATATCTTCACCGACACGTATTCCTCTCTGCCTGCGGCGCTGGCTACATTGGCTCCTATGCGCGCGGTCAATTCGCGCCTCTCAGGCTCGGCTCCCATCCACCTGGCAATGGTAGGCTCAACGAAGAGCCTGAAGATGGTGAGGCACGATACGGGGTGGCCCGGCAGGCCGAACACGGGCACGCCGTCGGCCACAGCTATGATCGTGGGCTTGCCCGGCTTTATGGCAACACCGTGCACCAGAACGCCCGGTTTGCCCAGGGCATCAATGGCCTGGCGGGCGAAATCCCGAGTTCCTATGGAGCTGCCTCCCGACACGATAAGCATGTCAACAGAGGACAGGTGTTCGCGCATTGCCTGCACGAGACCGTCGTAGTCATCACGGACGATGCCGAAGGCTTCGGGGCGCGCTCCTGCTAAACTGGCGGCGGCGTAGAGGGCGCAGGAGTTCATGTCGCGAATCTGGCCCTGTGCGGGCGTGTCGGCCACGTTCACCAGTTCATCGCCTGTGGATATGATGCCCACCCTTGGGCCCACCGCGACCTCGACTTCCGAAACCCCAATGGCGCCCAGTGCTGCGATGTCGTGCTCTCGCAGCCGGCGCCCGCGATGGAGAACGGTTTCGCCGCGGGCCACGTCCTCGTCCGAGGCAACCACGTTCTCGCCCGGGGCCACGGGGCGCAGAACTGCGATGGTGGTATCGTCTAGCTTCTCAGTGAGTTCCACCATTGCCACTGCATCGGCGCCGCCCGGGAGCATTGCGCCGGTAGCCACGCGTATGCACGAATGCCGGGGCAGCTCGATCTGGGGCATTTCGCCCATGTGAACCTCCCCGGCTACAGTGAGAAGCGCAGGCAATGCATCTGACGCGCCGAATGTATCGATGGCGCGCACGGCGCATCCGTCCATTGTCGACCTGGCAAACCCCGGCAGATCAGCAGGGGATGCCACATCGCGCGCCAGAACTCGGCCTGCTGCGTTCAGCAGGGATACCTTTTCAGTGGCATGCGGTCCTTCGTCCAGATGGTCGCAGAGCCTCCGCCATGCCTCATCGCCGGGTGTGATCGACAGAAAAAGCGACATCGACGTCACCATCACCATCACCGTACTTGCCAGAAAGCCATCTGGCGGAGCGCAACAAATCCGAGAGCGCGTTGCGCGTCTCATCTGCGAGCACGTCGCGGATGCTGCCGTCTGCCACGATGCGTCCTTCGTCCATGACAATCGTCCTATCGCCGAGGAATGGGATCTCTGTTACGTCGTGAGTCACGAAAACGGCAGCAGCGCCGGTAGCGCGCACCGCTTCGCCAACCTCGCGCAGAAGCGCTGTTCTGGTTCCCAAATCCAGCGCGTTGAAGGGCTCGTCCAGGAACAGTATCTCCGGCTCAAGCGCAAATGCTCTGGCCAGGCTGACCCTCTGGCTCTCGCCGCCTGAAAGCGCCCGGGCGGGTCGCCTGGCCAGATGCCCCACGCGGAACATCGCCAGGGCGCTGGCCACACGCTCGCGGATCTCGACCTCGGGCATCTTTCGGATCCTCATGCCCAATGCCACGTTTTCGTACACCGAGGTGTTGAGCAGGCATGCCCTCTGGAGCACCATCGCTGTGCGGCGTCTCACACCGATAAGGTCGGCGCCACGCCTGATATGCTCGCCGATAACTGTGAGTTCACCCGAATCAATTGGGAGCAAACAGGCCATGACCTGGAGCAACGTGCTCTTGCCGGCGCCGTTGGGGCCTATGACGGCGACGGATTCGCCTCGCCTTATCGTGAGGTCGGCAACATCGAGCACAAGCCGTCCGCCGCGTCGAAGCTCTACGTCTTTAAGGCTGATCATTGTGTCGTCGGTCGACCTTTCTGCTGTAGGTGCGTAAGCCAGGACGTTATGGCAAGCATGATGCCCATCAGTATCAGCGACAGCGCGATCGCTGTGCCAAAGTTGCCTCTCCCGACTTCCATAGACGTTGCCGTTGTGAGCACGCGGGTTTGCCCCACAACGTTTCCGCCTACCATCATCGAGGCCCCGACTTCAGCTATCACTCGGCCAAACCCTGCCATTACCGCCGCCAAGATCGCAAGCCTTGCTTCGCGCACGAGCAACCATACGAGTTGCCAGCGTGTAGCGCCAAGCGACAGGATTTGAATACGAATGCCCGGGTCGAGCTGCCCTATGCCCGACATAGTGAGACCGGTGATAATGGGTAGGGCTATGAGTGTCTGGGCGATCACCATGGCTGCAGGGGTGTACAGAAGGCGCAGCGAGCCGAGGGGCCCGTATCTCCAGAGCATGATGCTGACCCAGAGCCCCACAACCACCGGGGGCAGGCCCATGCCGGCGTTAACTACGCTGGCTACTGCGTTACGGCCGCGAAACCGCCCTAGGGCAAGGGCTGTACCTAGCGGAACGCCTGTTGCCAGGCTGATCAGGGTGGCCAGGCCTGACACCTTAAGGGTGAGAAGGGCGATCTGAGAAACATCGCGATCGCCCTTCAGCAGTAGCCAGAAGGCTTTTGCTACACCTTCGGCAATGAGGTCCAAAGTCGCCCTACTTTCCGAGATCGTCTATGTTCTTGCCGGCATCGGGGAAGAACAGAGGGTCTCCGTACTTGTCTATACCGAAAGCGCTGATGATCTTCTGCACTTCAGGCGATACCATGAACTCGACGAAGGCCAGCCCGCCAGGGCCGTTCACCTTGGAGAATTTCTCGGGGTTCACCTGCATCACGTGGTAGATGTTGAGCAGAATCGAATCGCCTTCAACTAGTATATCGAGGGCCAGGTTCTTCTTGAGCGCCAGGTAGGTTCCGCGGTCGGTCAGGGTGTAGCCTTCCTTCTCTGAGGCGATGTTGAGGGTTTGACCCATGCCGGCGCCAGCCTCCACGTACCACTTGCCGGAAGGCTTCAGGCCGAGCTTGGTCCAGATCTCCTTCTCCTTCTTGTGAGTACCGGAATCGTCGCCACGAGACACGAATACCGACTGCTTGCCGGAGATTCTGGAAAGCGCCTCAGCCGCCGACTTGAGCCCGCGGACACCGGCGGGGTCAGTGGCGGGACCTGCGATGACGAAATCGTTGTGCATGACCAGCTTGCGCTCGATCACGTCGCCATTTTTTACCAGCGCCAGTTCTGAAGCGGGGGCATGGCAGAGCAGCACGTCGGCCTCGCCGCGGCTGCCTAGAGCTAAGGCCTGTCCGGTTCCAACAGCGATAGTCTTCACCATGTATCCGGTTTTCTGCTGAAAGATCGGGATAAGCACGTCGAGCAGGCCGGTATCGGCCGTGCTGGTAGTCGTAGCCAGGATTACCTCACGAGCAGGGGCGGCGCCGACGGAAATGGTGAGGGCTGTAAGCAACAGAGCAGTAAGCAAGATGCGCAAGGTTGACTTGACATGTGACTTGGACGACATTAGTACATCTCCTTTCCAAACATGGGAGGCCTGCCAGTTTCCCGACAGACCCTTGAGTCGCCAGCCATGCCGGCGACTGCCGGTCAGGCGCCATCCCAGGCGGGTAAGGCACGCTGACTCGGAGGGCAACCCAATATGTAGTTAATGAGGAAGGCTGAGCATTGGCCGCGGCGGGCCGTGATTGGCCGCGGCGGGCCGTGATTGGCCGCGACGGGCCCGGGCAGGCCGCGGCGGAGCGCCTGCTAATGCCTCATCTCATAGTCTAGACGGGCTGAGGAGGTAAGTCAACTTGTGCCGCCCAATCGGCGATTTGTCTGTCGCTGACCGTTGCGTTTGCCTACGCGGCGTGGAGTTCGGGTATTCTCAAGCGTACGGAGCGTCGCCTAGGGAACACACTGGCGACGCCCCAACGAAGAAGGCCGCCCTGTGGAGGCGGGTTAGGCGCTGCGGGGTCGAGCAACTCCGGCATCTTTGCCCACACGGGCCAGAAGGTACACCAAAGCCAGAAGCGCTAGGCCTCCGAGGTCAGTGGCCCATCCGGGGACTATGAGCAGAATCGCCGCCGCAAAGGAGATGATCCGTTGCCACCAGGGAAGCTGCCTTCGGAGCCATCCTTCGATGGCGATGGCCAGGGCGAAGACGCCCAGTATTGACGTAGCTGTCGCCAACAACAGCTCATACCACTGCCCTTCCAGAAGCAAGGCCTGATTGTATACGAACATGAACGGAACAATGAACCCTGCCATGCCCAGTTTCCACGCACTCCAGCCAGTCTGCATCGGGTTGGCGTCCGCTATGCCGGCTGCAGCGTAGGCCGCCATGGCCACGGGAGGCGTGATGAACGACAGACACGCGAAGTAGAATACGAACAGGTGCGCGGCTAGGGGCTGAACGCCCAGTGAGATCAGGGCCGGCGCGCCGAGCACCGCGGTGATGATGTACGCCGCCGTCGTCGGCAGGCCCATTCCCAGGACTATGCAGGCCAGCATCGTGTAGAGAAGCGTCATCGGCAGCGATCCCCGTGCCAGGTCGATTACTACCTGAGAGAACCGAACGCCGATCCCCGTAAGAGACACAACTCCGATAACGATGCCCGCTGCGCCGCATGCCGTGGCGACAGGAACCAACGTCTTTCCGCCGACCTCGAGCGCCTCTACGAGTTCCTTCCATGGGAAACGCCGTTCGCGCAGGTAGTAGTTGAGGCAGCTCACGGCGACAGTGACAGCCACCGTCCAGATCCCGGCCTTCATAGGAGACCACTGCAATGCGACGAGCATGATGACCAGGCAGACCAGTGGCACTAGAAGGTACCAGCCCTGCTTGAGAGTGGGTCCAACTTTGGGCAGTTCCTCTTTGGGAAGGCCCTTGAGGCCAAGCCGGTCGGCGCGTAGATACACCTGAACTGATGCCGAGATATAGTAGAGTACGGCTGGGAGAAGTGCGGCAATGCATATCTTCCAGTATTGCACCTCGATCATCTCGGCCATGACGAAGGCCGCCGCACCCATAACCGGCGGCATGATCTGCCCACCTGTGGAGGCTACAGCCTCGACCGCCCCCGCAAAAGCAGGCTGGTATCCAAGGCTCTTCATCAGAGGAATGGTGAATGTGCCAGTGGTTACTACGTTCGCCACGGCTGAACCCGATATTGTGCCCATCGCCGCGCTGGAAATCACGGCTACCTGAGCCGGGCCGCCCTTACGGTGCCCCGCCACGGCAGATGAGAGGTCAAGAAAGAACTTGGCCCCGCCGAGTGTCTCCAGAAACGAGCCGAACAGTATGAAGACAGCGACGAATGTGGCCGACGCAGCCATTGGAGTGCCCAGTATTCCTTCTGTAGTCCATGACAGTGTCTCGACCAGGCGCCAGACATCGTAGCCCTTGTGGGCGATGACCTCTGGTAGGTAAGGGCCGAGAAGAGCATAGGCCAGGGCAACTAGAGCGACGATGACCAGAGGCCAACCCACGGTTCGGCGCGTTGCTTCGAGTACCAATACCATCAACAATAGGCCTGTCCACTGTTCCAGTCTGGTAATCCCCCAGATACCACGGTTCAGCACTAAGTCCGGGTTAAGTTGTGCGATGAAGTAGACTCCAAGAACTGCGGTCACTGCTGCAATGAGGAGATTCCACCGCGAAACCGCGGTGGAACCTCTGTGCTGTTTTCCATTGGCGCCATACAACAAGAACGTCAGCAGCAATGCTCCGAACAAGTGCACGAACCGCTGTATCATGGGGGAAAGGGTTCCGTAGAACGCTGTCAGCAGTTGAAACGCTGCAAGCGCCAGGGCTACTGCTGTTGCTGCGACTGCCGGATAGGTTCTAAGCCACGACTTGCCCGACGGACCCATCAGATTCCCCTCCGTTAAGACCTTTTCTTACCGCGCGTTCCGCTCCTTGTGCCCTTTGTGCTCACCTATTCGGTTTGAGCGCGTCGGGCACTTTCATACCCTTCGACTCAAAGAACTTGACAGCTCCAGGATGAAGCGGAACCGCTATTCCGTCGAGCGCGTCATCCAGGGTTACCTGCCTGTCTACCGAGGCGTGCGAGTTGCGCCATTCGTTTCGGTTGGAGAAGATCACGTCGAGAAGATGAAAAACGTCGTCATCGGAGAACTTGGCATTCTTGTGCGTGAACATGATGACCCGGCTATAGGGGGTGAAGACGTCGTAGTTCACGCCAGAGTAGGTCCCTGCCTCGATCTTGGCCTTCAAGAAGTACGGATGTTCTTTGTAGAACTTGTCATCGGCTATGGACAGCATCCGAACCTTGAACGAAGTGGTGAGATCGAGCAGGGCAGCCGATTTCAGCGGATGAGTGCATATCATAGCGTCGAGCGTGCCGTCCCGTAGTGCGCTGACCATCTCAGAGTCAGTGATGTACGACGGTTTGACATTCTTGTAGTCCAGGCCGTAGTAGGCCAGAACCATGCGGGCATCCACCTCGCCGCCGGAGCCTGGGGAGCCCACTCCGACCCGCCTGCCCTTAAGATCGGCCACCGATTTGACCGGGCTGCCGGCGGGAACGAAGATCTGAACCCATGACCCGACAGTTGCGAACAGCGCCTGGAGCCCTTCGGCTTTCTTTCCCTGGAATATCTCAGTGCCTGTGTAGGCGAAGCTTGCTATCTCGCTCTGGGATATTCCCCATTCAACCTTGCCCTCGTCCATGTTTCTGATGTTCGCAACAGATGCCGCGCTCGACTCCGCGCTTGCAACGAACCTGTCGGAATGCTTGTTGATTGTCTCCGCCATTGCAACGCCCATAGGATACAGCGCGCCCGCCGTGCCTGCAGTCGCGATCACGAACCGACGCTTCGGGGCCGCCATCGCAGCGGTTCCCAGCAGTGTCATGCTTGCGAGGACCATTACGCAGATGAGCCTTCTTGTCATGCCATTCATTCTCATGGAATTCCGCCTCCTACTAGTAGTGCATGTGGTGCATGCTTACTCCACTGTGGACTGACTACTGTAGACTGACTCCAGTATTGGCCTGCCTCAACATGGACTACCTTGCGTACTCCGGTTCCCCCTCAAGTTCAAACGGCGCTCCCAGGGAGGTCATGACCTCGAAGAATGTGGGGAAAGACACTCCTACATACTCAGCATTGCTAATGGTCGTAGTTCCGCTGGCGACCAGAGCCGCGCAGGCCGAGGCCATCACAATGCGATGATCATGCCTTCCATCTATCTGCGCGCCCTTCAGTTCGCTTCGCTCGATGACCAGCCTGTCATCAGCCTCCCAGTATAGCTTGCCGCCCATCTTGAGCAGCTCTTCGTAGATCGACCTTGGGCGGTCAGTCTCCTTCAGCCTTGAAGCGTGCAGGTTATAGAGCACGGTGCGCCCCTCGGCCTGGGCGCCCAGCACCGCCAGGATGGGGGGTGCATCTGGGATATCGCCACAGTCGATCTCCATGCCATGCAGGGTTTTGCCGCCGCGCACACGTATGCCGCCCTGGCCATCGTTCTTGACCTCTACATCGGCGCCCATATCTCTGAGAATGCGGATAATGTCCTTGTCTCCCTGTGCATCGAACATGTCCAGACCGTGCAGGGTGATATCCGAATCCGTGATCGCCGCCGACACCAGTGGGAAGCATGCCGATTCCCAGTCGGAGGGAACAGATCCTTCAAAGGCCTTGTATCTCTGGCCTCCAGGCACATTGAAGAGCTTCCAGTCGGTGTTGGTGAACTGCACGCCGAGACGATCAAGCCAGCGCAGGGTCATGTCAATGTATGGCTTTTCCTGCAGGTTGTCGACTTCGACAGTAATGCCCTTCTCGGTGAGCGGACCGATCATCAGCAGGGGAGTGAGCCACTGCGAGTTGACCCCGGGAAGACTGGTCGAGCCGCCCACTACAGGGCCGCTGCAGACGATAGGCGCCGTGCCCGAATTGGGTCGTGTCGTGAAGGATCTAGCGCCCAGATCATTCAGGGCCTTCACCAGTGGGCCCGAAGGTCTGCGCCTTATCTGATAGTCGCCGGTCACCACGGCCCAGCCGTTCCTGACGTGGCTTGCCACCGCAGTGATGATGTAGAGAGTGGTGCCGCTGTTGCCCACGTTCAGTATGTCGGACGGAGCATCGAGATCCGGGCCTACGCCGTCGACAACCCAGGCGTCGCTGCCAACTTCGATCTTGGCGCCCAGAGTGCGGCACACCTCAACCGTTGAATAGCAATCCACACTGTGTACCGGGTTATGGATCACAGATCTTCCTGGAGCAAGCGTTGCTAACACGACAGCCCTGGTGGTGTTGGACTTGGAGCCCGAAATGGTAGCCTCTCCGCGTAGGACTCCGGACCTTGCTGTACACTGCATTGCTGCGGACCCTCCTGTCTTCTGGACTGTGTTTGATGCCTTTTCGGTTGTGCGCCTATTCATGCAGTTGCCCGCGGACGAGCACTGCCCGGTACCCCATGAGCTTTGACAACTCCGCCGCGGAAGCACGGACCGCGTTCAGATCCCTGGCACAAACGTCATCATTCCACGTAGCGGTGGGCATGAGCACGGCGAGACCCGCGACCACTCTTCCGTCGACCCCCATGATCGGCGCAGCAACCCCTGCGACTCCATCGGTCGTCTCATCCACGGCGATGGCGTAGCCAGACTGACGCACCCTGGCCAGTTCTGCGATGAACTCCTCCTCCGAAACAAAGGCCCGGCGAGCGCGCTTCACCAGTGGGCTTGCCTTAAGCACCTCACGAACATGTTGTTCAGGCGTGTAGGCCAAGAGGAGTTTGCCGAGGATTCCGTAGTTGATGGGCCTCACCTGACCCACCTCGGATACTACTCGCAACGGGGCCCGACTGTCGCGTCGGTCCACATACACCAGTTCGCCATCTTCAATCACGCCAAGGAGAACAGTTCCAGAGGTGCTGGCTGCCAACGCGTCCAGCACTGGCTGTGCCTTTTCCCTGAGAGTAAAGCCCGATAGCACGATGGCTCCACGCTCCAGCACATGAAGGCCTAGGGAGTAGATTCCAGTTCGCTCGTCTTGCCTCAACCATCCTCGCCGCTGCAGCACCCTGATAAGTCGATGAGTGGTCGGCACAGGCAGATCAACAGCCCGCGCGATCTCAGTCAGTGTGAGTTCCCTCTGCTGGAAGCTGAAGCAATCCAATATGTCAAAAGCGCGTTCAACCGAGCGTACGGTCTTAGCGCCAGTTTCATCCGGAGATACGGCTACGCTTGATCGACATTCCGCTGTTCCCGATTCCCTGTCATCCCTGGCGGACATGCTCACCACCGACTTCCACTCTGTGAAATAGCCTTTCGCTCTGTGACATTCTGATATTTCGATTCGTCTTCTCAAACTCCTTCTATCCCCAGGAATTTTCGCATACTCACTCTTGGCCGGTTCTCTGGCAGCGCTGATGGGTTCCTGTAGGGCAGGCTGATTCCCGCGACGGCATCGGGGCAAATTGGCTGGATTCAGGAATGGAGAACACCCAGCCAGGCATGATAGGCATCCAACTCCGAGTGAACCCAACCAAGCTCGCGCGGTATGGAGTGAAGATAGCGACGCAGGGCATAGGCCGGAAGGCATGCACCTGGCCTTACTTCTATACTGTGAGTAATATAGAGAGTCAACTAGGTTCCGTAGGATGGGAACCAGATTGGAGTCTCCTGGTCCAAGTGGTCGAGGCAGCTCCGCCGAAACAGACAGACGATCAATTGGGGCAGCATTGCTCAAAGGCTGCCGTAGAGAAGCTGCAGACCAGGATGGCGAGTTGCCTGCTGGCTTACCCTACCATCTGTTCCTCACCTTCTCGGCAAATCCTAGGAAGTCCGCAACCTGAAGAACAGCGCCGTCATCCAAAACCGCCTTCCCGGTGAACCTCCCGAATACCTGATGCTGCGTGGACTCGATGAAGACCGCGTTCGTGCTCGCGAACCTATCCACGATAGGCAAGAAGTCCATTTCGAATCTGTGATCGTTCGATGTGAACGTCCACGGCGCCAGGTAATCATCGTGTGGAATCAGGAACTCCACCTGGTCAAGCTTGTGGGCCTTGTTCTTGTAGAAGATCATATTCTCCGACGCGGCGGACGTATCTCCGAACCCGTATCCAATGTTGAAGCCGAATGGTTCGCCGTCCAGGACTCCCGAGGCCGAACCCCAATACCAGGTGTTAGAGTATGTCCACACTCCTCTGCCCCAGTCTAGGACGCCGAAGGCCTTTCTTGCCTCAAACACCCTCTCCTCGCTGCCGATCGTGATGCGCCCCTGCGCCGGCATGCAGTTGATCTTCTGGTTATAGTAGAAGGCGCGCGGCGCTCCAGCGAACGGAGTCACGATCGCCATGGAATCCGATGGATCAGGTTGCGTCAGTTCGATGTGCGCAATCAGGGATCTGCCGTGGTCGAAATTCGGGAAGTCGGCATCTATCACCCTGCGCTGGCCGTCCTTCTCGAAGCGCACCTTCGCCGCCTTGTTCTCGAAGACGACATCTCCATCTGTCGATGTGGGCGGCATGTTGAATCTGCCGAGCGGAAACGCCGTGGTCACGGTCTTAGTGACATTGTACGGTCTATCAAAATCCAGATAGCTGGCTGATGCCGTGCCCATGAACCCGATGTCGGCAACCGTGAACGCCACGCCAAAGGAGTCAGAGAGAACGCAGTAGTAGTCCCACTCCTTGATCCGTAGCCCCGACGCCTTGATCCGTCGCCGATCATACCGCAAGAGCAAGTCCTTGGCCCAGCCCACCTGCATCAGACGTCCAGTATCGTCGTGCAAGTCAGACGCTTTGGTGATCTCCCTCTGCATGCGCCCACTCTCCCCCTCACTTGGATTCAGTTGTACAGCCGCCGAGCGCCGCCAGGCGAGGCAACTGCACCGCTAAGGAAAATACTATCATTGGCGCCGACGCAACGCCACTCACCATCTGGAGGCACGAGTAGATGCACATAGTAACCGATAGTGGGGCGGACTTCCTGCCCGAGCAGCTCGGCGGCAGCGAGATGAGCATGGCTTCTCTAACCCTCACTATTGCAGGGCGCACCTACAGAAGCGGTGTGGACATCACATCTGAGGAGTTCTACCGCCTGCTGCGCGACACCCAGAGTTTCGCAGCGACATCTCAACCGTCGCCAGGCGACTTCTCCGACATTTATCGGCGGTTGGCAGAGTCCGATAGGGAGATCCTCTCCATCCATATGTCATCAGGGTTGAGCGGCACGCTGAACGCTGCCCGGCTGGGCGCTGCGGCCGTGCCCAAAGCCGACGTTGCCTTCTACGACACGCGCACCCTCTCGGCAGGTTTGGGCTGGCACGTTGAAATGGCCCTCCGCGCAATGCGAGCCGGCTGGAGCAGAGAGCGCATCCTGTCGATGCTCGAGCAGGTCTCATCCGCCACGGAAACGCTTTTCACCCTCCCGACGCTCAGGTATCTGATCCATGGGGGACGCATCAGCCATCTCAAAGGCCTTCTAGCTCAGGTGCTCGACATCAAGCCCGTGATCGGCGTGGAGAAGAAGGGCGGAACCTACGTCACCCGGGGCCAGGCAAGGACCTTCGGCAGAGCATTGATTCGCCTTGTGGACATCGCAGCGGACATGGTTGAGAAAGAAGCCGAGATCAGAGCACAGATAGTGCACGGCTACAACCCCGAGGGCGTGGCCAAGCTCCGAGCGGAAGTTGAGAAGCGTTTCACCGTCAGGTGGGTTGGAACAACTCAGATCGCTCCCGTGCTCGGTGCGCATACAGGCCCGGGCGTAGTCGGGCTGATCTTCGCGCCCGAGAAGGCGCTGCCATTCATCCCATAGCAGGAGGCCAACAGCAAAGGCAGCAATGATTTGGGGATCTACTGCCTAGCATATAAGGCACATGGGCCATCGTTGTCTGCCCTACTCTGCGTCAAGTTGGTGTTCCAGGATCTCTCTGATTCGTCGTTCGAGCTCTTCCAGATCAAGAGCAGCCTCTTCTTTGATGCTCTTCCGTAACATTGGGCCAATCTGCTCAATGTCATCTAGGAGGTCCTGAATAAGCTCAAGGGCAGCCGTAGCTTCCAGGACTTCTGTTGGGGTCTTCACAATACTTGCGAGAATCGAAGTTTCGGTTCTTGAGGCGATAAGAGGGGTGGGCAGCTGTTCAACGTACACCTTGGTACGACGGCCGGGTCCTCGTTCGTCTTCTATGGGATCGAGGGCGATGATTCTGTCCGAACGTACATATTTGCCATAGCCCAAAGGAACGATAGCCTGTTCCCTGATTTCCACATAACTCACGCTCCCTGCCTGCTCCCGATTAGGCTTTCCAGGGCCCACATGCACTAATCGTCGCAATCCGTGTTCTTCGTCAGTGATAAGACAGCGCAGGTCATGTGCCATGGCAAAGTGGCGATGAGTCACATGGACTCACGTGGGTCAGCGCCGCTGCTTGGTTTCGACAAGTGCGTTCTCGACTGCCTTGAGAAAGGCCTTAGTTGTGATAGTCGCTCCACTGACCGTGTCCACCTGGAGAGACTGGGCTTCGATGACTTCGTTGATGGCCTTGCGCGTCACCTCGGACTGGTACTGGATGTCCCGAACGACATCAATTGCAGTCACCCTGCCCGACGCCACCGTAACCTTAACCTTGTTGGACCAGCGCCCACCCTTGTACTGCCCTGTGTATACGCCATCCCTGAGCCCTGAAAAGTCCACGGCACTAATGAGAAGGCTTTTGATCCCCCTCCTACCGACCATGTCGCGTATGACCGCTCCTCCGATTACGGCAACCAATCCAGTGACAATCCAGAACATTATCTTCAGCATCTTGTCCTCTCCCCTCTGTAAATGGATAGTGTTCAATCGCGCCCCTCTTACCAGCAGGAAAGCAACCTTTCAGGCATCTGTCCCGCCTCGGGCGCCCGCGCAAATGCCTTCAAGCTAAGCAGCATTTCGCTCGATCCCGGAGGAGCGTTCCTGTTCACTGTCTGCGTACTGCTATGCCACTATTCGATGTTCGTCGGTCTGCACCTTTCGTCAACCGCCCTCAAGAAGCGAAATTGACACACAATCCCTCCTGCCTCACTATAACCATGCTCCAGTAATCCAGCCTTTCGACTGTAAACTCGATGACGCGTCCATGTTCGTGAGGCCTCTCGTGATATGACACAGCCTTCAAGGATGCGTCCTGGAAATCGGGGGAGGCAAGGAGCACGTCTTGGATGCCCTCATCCAATAGCCATCTGATCGTCACATTGTGCAGAACTGTAGGCGGCTTCTTGGGCTCGTTCCATCTGGGATCATCCACTCCCACAAGGTTAACTAGCTGAAGCAATTTGTACCCGTGACCGTTCCTCACAGTGGCCCACACCTTGCCCGCCTCTCCCCAGGGGCCGTAAGGGTATCCCACCACCTCCAGACCCTGATCGGTTCCACCTACTTCAATGCCATGCGTGTCCCGTGCGTCCAAGTCGAACAGGAACTCCTCGTAGCGCACTGCGAACTCCCAGTAGTTCTTCATTGTCTGCATGAACTCATCACGCAGGCGCACATACTTCGGGTAGTACCCGTCGGTGAGCACCGCATTCCCCTCGCCCAGAACAAGGTGGAACCCTCCCGACGACATTATGGCGGCAGAAGTCAACCTCAACGCTATCTCTGCCGGCTCATTCGCAACGATCGTCGGATAACTCGCAGCTCCCAGCCTACCATCGCAGGCGCCGTCGCAGTGGTCAGCAGAAGCTGCCGCCGCAGCGAATGGCCTCATATAGGCTGCAAGGATCACCTGCTTGTGAAATCCAGCCTCCCGACGCCCACGGAGTACGAGTTCGCGCAGGTCACGGTAGGTATCGTGCGGCGGCCACACTTCAATGTACACTATGTCCTGCGGCGCCGCGGCGACCTCCTGCACAGGCCAGCTATTCACTGCGTTGAATATCAGTCCTGCATCATCGCCAAGTCGGTCTCTGCACACCTGGATGAAGGGAGCAAGCTCCTGCTCCGTGTGCACGCAGCGTCCATCGTAGGTGTAGTAGACCTTGGGAAACCCATACTGATCCACGTGAATGCCCTCGAAGCCTAACATGTCTATGGCATTCGCGTATTGCTCGATTATGTGGTCTTGCCACGCTGAGCCCCGTGCGATGTCCATGATCCAGATGAAGCCCGCAAGACTGTGCAGCGTTCCGTCCCTCTTGTAGGCGCCCATCTCGGGGTGTGTATCCAGGAACTCCTGCTCTGCACCGTACATGGCCCCGTAGGCTATTGGGGCAATACCCAGCGACCGAGCCAGTTCAACCTGCCTGCGCACCTGACCAAGGTCAAGGATCCTCCCGAGTGGATCGCAGAATACGTTGGACTCAGGGATGAGCTGATGATGTCGGTACATCCAATCGTAGAACTGCACCACATTGATGTGTATATCCGCCATACGCTGCCACTTCGCGGGGTCTGGCGCGACGCCGGGGCCGAACTCGCACACGAAGCCATATCTGGGAGCATACCGCCAATGGGGCGCCACATCGAAACCAGCGCTTACTCGCATGGCCGAGGCACGATCCGTCGATTCGTCGGAAGGCCCGGTCGCGGCTTCTGTGTCCAGCTTCGTCACAATCTCCACCCGAAGCCCGAAACCTATTGCCCGGTCGAGTCTGCCTGTGGCGGCAAGGCGCTCCTGTAGCACATGTCCTGGTATTCTAAGCTTCACCGATGAGGTTTCCGGCTGAAACGCTACGGAGTCCTGGAACACCGTAGTCACCACATCAGTGACAGTAACGCTGAGTACGGCAGAGTCCATGAGTAGATGGCATGCCTCATCTGTGTCAGCGGCGCGCTCCTCGACAGCGTTCGCACCGGGGCCGGCGGCGCTCAGACGCACCTCTAGCAATACGTCTTCACCTGGATGGTATTGCGCCTTATTGAAGTGTATCGCATCGATCTTGACCATGGTCCTCACCCCTTCAGGGCTCCGGAAGCCAGCCCCTTGATAAACTGCTTCTGGAACAGGATGAACACGGCAACCGCAGGTGCGGCCCCGATGGTCGCCGCTGCAGCCATCATGTTCCACCTAGCTCCGTATTGTTGAAAGAACATCGACACGGCGAGGGGAATAGTCCTTACTGCCGGCTTTTGCAGGAAGAACACGGCCTGCGCGTAGTTGTTCCAGATACCGAGGCCGTTGACTATCACAACTGCGGCCGTTACAGGCTTCAGGAGAGGGAAGGTGATTCGCCAGAAAGCCGAGAACCACGTGCATCCATCCACGATAGCTGATTCCTCTATCTCTCTGGACATGGACTTGATGAAGTTCGCGTAAAGGAACACTGAGAAAGGCAGTGCATTTGCCGCCAGAACTAGCGCCATGGCCCACCTCGAGTTGATCCCTCCAATTCGACGCATCAGGGTGTACAGAGGAACCGTGTTTATGATTCCAGGGATCATCATGGAGAACAGGAATACGTTCAGCACAGCGAGGTGGAACTTGCCGGGGAACCGGGCGATAGCATATCCTGCTGCCGCCGCGCACACTACCAGCGTGACTAGGGCGCTGGCCGTAATTGCGAGAGAATTCATGATGGCCACGCCCATGCGCGAAAGCTCCCAGGCGCGGGCGAAGTTGGCGATCTGGAACTCGGGCACAGCGAGGGCTCTTCCACTGGACATGCCCGCAGGCGTGCTCAGGGCAATACGAAGCAGCACAATGAACGGGACCGCTGATGTGATGCCCATCAGGGCTGCAGCCGCCCTAACGAGCACAGAATTCCTACGTTTCACGTCAAAACCCTCCTGAGCTACGCCTCAAATTCCGCGGAGCGGAAGAACCCAAGTGAGATTAGGACCGGGATGAGCACGATCACGAACAGGACGAGCGCGACTGCAGTTGAGTATCCGGTGAAACTGCCGTAACACATTCTCATTATGTATATGCTCAAAGACTCAGTGCCGTAGCCCGGCCCTCCTTCTGTGAGCGCCATTATCACATCGAACACTGAAAGCGATCCAATTATGTTAGTGATCACGTTGATCTTTACAGACGAGGAGAGCAAAATCGGCAGGACGACGTGGCGGAGTGTTTGGAAGTACCCGGCGCCATCGATGGCGCACGCTTCGATCACTTCAGACGAGATGGATTGCAGTCCCGCAAGGTACACCACCATGGTCATACCTACGTACTGCCAAACGTTCACCAGTATCAGCACCACCAAGGCTCCCCGTGGGCCTGCAAGCCAGTTGCCCCCGGAGAAAGCCGGGTTGACGCTGGTCGCAATCTGCCACAACACACCCCGCTGTGGCTGCAGGATGAAGTACCATATGTAGCCCATGATCAGCGGGCTGATGATGGCTGGAAGGTAGACTATGGTTCTTACTAGGTTTCTCCCGCGGAACTCGTGATCAAGCACTAGCGCATAGGCCAGGCCGAACAGGTTGAGCAAAGGAGCGCTTCCCAAGGCGAACAACACGGTAATCAGCACATCGTGTAATGCCCGAGGATCACGAAAGAAGTCAACGAAGTTCTGAAGACCCACAAAGCTTGCCTTCGATACTCCATTCCAATCAGTAAGGCTGAGCCAAATGCCCCTAGTAAGTGGAAGGATGAAAAAGAATCCGAACAGCAGTAACGCCGGAACGGCCATGAGTAAGTGCAGGTGCGAGCCTGCCTTTCGCAACATGGCTGGAGCTGACGCAGGTCTTTTCAATTCCCTCACCGTCCTGGGTCGATACTGAGCTGTGCCGGGTTGCACTGCGAGGAACGCCCGCGCCAGCCGACGCAGGCATTCCTCGCTTGCGGGCACGCATGCTGCTTACTTGTTTGCGGCCTTCCAGGCCTTATCCCAGGCAGCCTTGTAGGCCTTCGCGAACTCGATTGAGGTCCGGTACTTGCCCATATACAGCTCCTGAACCATCCTGCCGGCGTCGTCTCCCGAGAATCCGGACGGGCCCTCAGTGGTGAACCCGATGTTGATACCGTTCTTGAGTGCTTGCGCCACCGAGTCTTTGATCGGCCCCCAGTCGGCCTGTACATCAGTAAACGAGCTCGGCGCCTTGAGGAACTCACTGTAAGACTTGAGGTTCTCAGGCCTGAACAGATAGTCTAGGAACTTCTTGGCCTCATCCTTGTGCTTCGACTCCGCCATTATCAGATAGGCCGAGTCTTCGGCCGCCAGTACCACAGGCTTGGCGCCGTTGACGATGGGCGGATATGGCGAGAAGCCTATCTCCTTCATGTCGGGGTTCTTGTCAAGTACTCCGGAGAGCGCCCACATCCCCTGGCTTATCATGGCAGCTTTGCCTGTGGCGAATGCTTCAAGCTGGTTGTCGTAGGTTGCAGTCAGGAAGTCGCTGTTGAGCAGGCCCTCATTCTTGAGCTCCAGTATCCGACTGGCGAAGATGTCCATTGGGCCGCCTACGGCATCGAATCTCAGCTTGGAGTCGTCATTGGCGAGGAAGGCCTGTCTCGATCCCATAGCGCCGTACTGCTGCTTGATAACGCCATGAGCCATGAACTCGATGAGATGACCCAGCATCCACGATTCTTTTCCACCCATGAACAGCGGCGCGACGCCCGGTCGCTTCTGCTTGATGGTTTTGAGGTTTGCCTTGAACTCCTCCCAGGTGGTCGCTTCCTTCAGGCCTAGCTCGGCGAAGATGGCCTTGTTATAGAAGAGCCCGGCCATGGTCATATTCGTAGCGATTCGGTACTGTTTGCCAGAACGGAGATCCGTGCACATATCGCGGATCGCAGGCTGAATGCGCGACCACCATCTCGCCTCATTGGATAAGTCCAGATACTTGCCCATGTCCGCGAATCCCTGGTCCCACACTGTCGTGATATCCGGCACATCTCCCGAAGCCAGTTTTACCTTAATGACATTGGATGCGTCCTTCTGATACTCCTGCTCAACTACGATCCCTGGGTTCTCTTTGTTGAACCTCTTGATCAGGTCATCCATCCATTCAACTGTCTCCACTTTGCCGGTGAAGAGCTTAACAGCAGCCCTTTTCTCCGCGCCAACAGCCAATGATAGGCCTACGATGAGCAGCACTGCCATAGTGAACGTGGCTATCCTCTTGAGCATCCTTCCCCCTCCTTCTGTGTGTCCAGCCTGCCCCTGTGCTCGCCGCACCCTGAATGCCTCTTTGCCATCGACCTATCTCCCCGATTCACCTTCTCTCCCCAGGCTCCACCTCCATTGCGCATGACCTGGCTTCGC
This sequence comes from Clostridia bacterium, assembly GCA_034926675.1. Lineage (NCBI taxonomy): Bacteria > Bacillati > Bacillota > Clostridia > Clostridia bacterium. The sequence continues at coordinate 48,299 of JAYFQW010000002.1, forward strand.
AAAGCTCCGCACATAGAACGAGGTACATCGCACTGGACCATAGTAGCGGCGTCGCCACTGGCCCCCAGCGTTTGCACCATGCCGAGTAGTGATCTGGATCGTTTACGTGGACGTTGATCTGCTCAGGGATTTCGCCAGCTTCATTTGCACAGCTCTCCACCCATTTCAGGATTGGCTCGGCTCGCCTGGGCTCTCCCGCGCGGCAGTAGTGCCATCCAAGCCAGCACGCAAGCAAAGGCCATTCTCCGCCTCCGTAGTATGTATCCTCGGGGTATCGGTGGACTCCGCCATGGTAGAGCCTGCGTTCTATCTCCGCGACTGTATTCCTAGCGATCGGGTTGTGGGGATCAACCACGCCAAACGGAACCGTAATCCATAGCAGACTGGCATCGATGCTGTCGTTGCCGATGGACTTGACGAACCTGCTCGAACACGAATTGTGAGTGCCCACACATCGGCTAAGTATGAAGTCCCGAATGGCACTGGCGGCGCTTCGCACGTCAGTGCGGTTTAGATACTGGTTGATAGCGGTCAGACCGCCCCATATGCAGGCGAGAGTCGCCGGGTGCACCCGGTCGCCGAATTCCTCCCAGCAATCGTAGTTGGGCATCTGCCAGCAATGAACGAGGTAGTCTATGGTCACGTCGATTGTCTTTTCCATGTCCGAAACGATGGAATCAGAACCTGTTATTCGGGCATGTTCAGCAAGGCCCCACAACCACGCTCCATATCCGTCCAGCTGGAAGTTCGTCCACTCATCATCGTTGACTGCACCGTCGAGCGTGTAGCGCGTTGGAGGCATCTCCCGATGATCGGGAACGTGACCCGATTTGACCAGCTCAATAATCCTCTCGATACGGCCTGCTTGCGAGAGTATCACACCATGGACCCACCTGTAGAAAGCCAGCGCAGACTCGTGAGCGCCTGACCTATCCATGGCATAGGCAATGAAAGTGCCGTCCCTGAGCCAGCAGTAACTGTACTGCTCGAAGTTAGGGCAGGCAACATATGCCCCATTGGGGGACTGATAACGGCGTATGATATCGATGCTCTTCTTCTGCAAGTCCTGCACTACAGATCCCCACTTCCCAGTTGATCGGCAAGGTTGCCATTTGGTTTCCCGGTAAACTGCCATTCTTACTTTAGCACCGGCTGAAGTCCGTGTCAACTCATAGCCCGCAGGCATGCATGAGGTGGACTGGGCCTGCACGACTTTGAGTTCTTGTTGTTTCCAGGTTGACAGTGGAAACCATGCGGTGTAACATGTGGCTGTGATCTCATGCAGGGTGAACTGATGTCCGCTTGATACACGGCCATCTGGAATCGGAGGAATGACGCGATGTCGGCCACTCTTCGCGATGTAGCACGCAGAGCGGGGGTATCCCACACCACTGTCTCGAACGTCTTGAACAATGTTCCAAAAGTTGGGGAAGAAACGCGCAAACGGGTGCTACAGGCCATGGCTGAACTTGAATTCGAGCCTAATCTGGCCGCGAAGAGCTTGTACACCAAGCGTTCCTACATCGTAGGCTACATGGTTCCCGCCATCACCAACGAGTTCTTCATGAACGTGGCAAGGGGAGCAGAGAGGGTGTTCTATCGCGAGGATATCGGCCTGTTTCTGTGCGATACAGGACTAGATCCTAAACGCGAAGCTGACTATGTGCGCCGGCTAGTCCGTCACCGAGCAGACGGCATTGTTGTGAACTACGCTGCAAGCAAAAAGACTATCCGAGACGCAGTTCGAGCCGGAATACCAGTCGTGGCAATTGAGTCGCCAGTGGACGAACCTTCCGCATCCCTGGTATCCATGGACAACCACAGTTCTGCAATGCTCGGAGTTGAGCACCTGTGTGGACTGGGGCATCGCCGTATCGCAGTGATGTCCCTGGACTTTGAGAGCAACGTAAATGAGGAGCGTTTGAGAGGATTCCGCAGTGGGCTCAAACTCCACGATATCGAGCCTGTACCTGAACTAGAGGTGTCGCTCGCCACTTCAGAGAGGGAGAATGGCTACTTCGATTACGGGGCTGAACTCGACAAGAGCCCGGTAACGGCGCATAGGCGGTTCTCCGAGATCGTGGGAGGGCTCATGGCCTCGGTCAGCCCTCCCACTGCCGTGTTCTGCTTCGACTACCATACTACACTTCTTCTCATTCAGAGCCTCATGAGTCTGGGCCTCACACCTGGACGGCAGGTATCAGTGGTAGGATTCGACGTCCCGAAGATTGCTTGCGTTCCCCGGGTAACAAGCGTCAACCAACCAGCTCTGGAGATGGGCGCCATCGCGGCGAACTTGCTCTTAGAGCGCATTAACGATCCCGCGATCCAACCACGCACGGTGCGTCTATCCGCCCAGCTTGAAGTGGGTGAGACCACAGGGCCGCCCTCGGCGCCCTAGCCTGCGCAGCATGTCAAATGCGCTCTTGCGATCCCTCCCGCCCTTGATCCACATGCCCCGTGGAGAATCGACTATCGTTGGCGGCAATCCACACCAACACCAGTGTGAGCTGCTCCTGCCCTACGTTCACCACATCGTATGGCCCCAGACGCGCCCAGCCAGACACCGCCGCGACGGGGAGCTTTCGCGGCGAGGTGATCGAACGCATCATTGTGCTGGTAAGGGCATCCCTCATTTCTTTGATCTTCCAGAAGGAATTCTCCGCACTGCATCGAATCAATGGGTCAATGATTCTAACAGTCAATCATTCTACCTTTGCTGAGCGATGCCCCGTCCCTCATTCCATGACAAGAGGTTGGTGTTCTATGAAGCCTGTAAAACGAGTCCGTGCTGGCGATGCCGTTGCTGACATGCTCTTTTCGGCAATAACAAATGGTGACTACAAACCAGGCGAAAAGCTTCCGCCCGAAAACCAGCTGGCGGCCATGGCCAACGTGAGCAGAAACGTGCTCCGCGAAGCCGTGCGCCAGCTTGAAGGCCTAGGCCTTCTCACCGTTCGCCAGGGCGACGGCACCTATGTTAACGACATGACAGTCCCTTCGCTCATAAACAAGGCTGCGGAGTACCTGGTTTTCGGAGACATAAGCCTCATTGATCTAGTGGAAGCGCGTCAGGCACTGGAGGTGAGGGCAGCCAGTTTAGCTGCTGAAAGGGCCAAGAGCCATGAAATTGACCGACTGCAAGAGCTGGTTGAGGCAATGGAGAGCTCACAAGATTCCAGGAGCGCCTACTTCCAGCTAGATCTGGAGTTCCATCGCACCGTAGTCGCTGCAGCGCACAACGTTGTTTTCGCAAGGTTATTTGCAACAGTGCAGCAATCCATAGTTGCACAGTTGGAGCGGCTCAGCGAAATTGAGGGGATAACTGGGGTGTCCAATGAGTACCATCGGCTGATAACCGACGCAATCGCCGCGCGTGATCCCAAAACCGCAGGTTGCCTCATGGATGAACATATAGCCCGTGCGCGCAGGCGGCTGTATGAGGAGACTGCCCGCCGGGCCACGCAACCCTAGGGCGCGGAGAAGGGGGGTGGACTAGCCACACAAAAGTAGAGCGCGCAATTGCCTGAGTAGTGCGCCCGACTCGATCCCTAAACCAAACTGAGAAAGAGGATGAAATCTACATGAAAAAGTCATCACTGCTACTAGTCGCCGCCCTGATCATGGCGCTAATCGTCAGCGGATGCGGCAAAAAGGAAGCCAAAGTAGAGAAGATAACGATCAGGATCAACAGCAGTTTCAATGATGCGGCTTTCAAAGAGCATCCAGCGGCCATGGCAATTGGCAGATTCATCGAGCTCATGGAAGAGAAGCTAGGCGACAGGGTCGAGATTAAGCTGTTCCCCGGCGGTCAGCTCGGCGGCACTCCCGATGACATCATTGGGGGCCTGCAGAATGGCTCATTCGAAATGGCGAACCTCGCTCTGGGGAGCTACGGCGAGTTCACCAAGGCTTTCATGCCCTTCGACATCCCGTACCTCTTCACCAATGCCGACGTGGTATACGCCTTCCTCGATGGGGAAATGGGCGACAAGATGGCAGCAGCGCTGCTTGAGCAGACCGGTGTGAAGCTTGTGGCGTATCTGGATATTGGTTTCAGGCAGACCACCAACAGCAAGAGGCCCATCACATCCCCTACTGATATGAAGGGCCTGAAGATCCGCACCATGACCAATCCTCTTCAGATGGCAGTCATGAAGCAGCTGGGCGCCGCTCCTACCCCTCTTGCCTACTCCGAACTGTTTACAGCGCTGCAACAAGGCACAGTCGACGGGCAGGAGAACCCGATTCTCAACATCTACGACATGAAGTTCTATGAAGTTCAGAAGTACATGACCATCACAAACCACAACTACACCTCCACCAGTTTCGTCATCGCCGGCAAGTTCTTCGATGAGCTGCCCGACGATGTCAAAGAAACCCTTCTGGAATGCGCCAGCTCTGCCGAGCTCTACTCCCGTGAGAAGCTAGCAGAGGTGGAAGCCGAGATCCTCAAGACCATCTCTGAGCGCATACAGATTACGTATCTCACTGATGACCAGGCTCGTGCATTTAATGAACAGTCTAAGGGTGCATGGAGCGAGGCTGCTGAAGCGATCGGCCAGGATTACTTCACCGAAATCGTCGCCGAGGTGGAGCGAATCAAGTCCGATCTCGGGTTGTAGGCCGTCATCTCGTAATCTTGGCAAGAGAAGGAGCCGTATACATGAAGTCAGTGCTGAAATGGCTGAATCAGGACCTGGAAGTATTTCTGGGCACTATATGCAGTGTCGTTATGTTCGCGCTACTGCTAGTTCAGGTCGTTTCCAGATATGTGTTCAAGTACGCAATCCCGTGGTCTGAAGAGATAGCGGTAATCCTGTTCATCGCATCTATATACTTCGGGTGCGCGGCAGCAGTTGTTAAGGACCAGCATCTCAAGATCGAACTGGTATCATTTCTGCCCAAGAAGGTCCAGCGTATTCTGCTGATCGTCGCCAATCTGATATTCATCGGTTTCTGCATCTACATGTGTTTCCCATTCGCGACTCTCATTCAGAATCTGCATCGTTCCGGCGCTGCCACAGCCGTGACCCGCATTCCCAAGTGGATGATCTACTGTGTAATGCCTCTTGGAATGCTGCTCACGTCCTTCAGGGTAGTCCAGGCAACCCTTAGGATCCTTGCTGATCCCCATATTCTCGACAAGCCAAAGAAGAAGGGGCTGCTGGAGCTGGACGCCTAGCACTGGATGATAAGGAGGGGGAAATCACTGTGGCTGCAACACTACTACTAGTATCATCCGCTGTGCTGCTATTCATAGGAGTTCCTATAGGAGTAGCTCTCGCCGTCGCCATGCTCGTCACCAACATGGCGTTCCCCGTGACCACGGCAGGATTTGTCGCACAGTCGATGTTCTCAGGGCTCAACTCATTCCCACTGCTTGCAATACCCGGTTTCATGATTGCGGGCAGCATAATGGAGACTGGTGGGCTATCAAAGCGCCTAGTTAAACTGGCAAACACCCTTGTCGGCAACTCCCCGGGAGGACTGGGAACTGTCACCGTGCTTGCATGCATGTTCTTTGGAGCGGTCTCTGGATCAGCGCCTGCCACGGTGGCGGCCATCGGAACCATCATGATTCCCGAAATGGTCAAGCATGGCTACGACAAGGTATATGCCACTGCTTTGGTGGCAGCCGCAGGCGGCCTGGGCATAATCGTGCCGCCCAGCATCCCCATGGTCGTCTACGGATGCACTAACAACGTTTCAGTAGGAAGCCTGTTCATGGCTGGCTTCGGCCCCGCCCTGGTAGTTGGCGTCGGCCTGATGATCGTGAACTGGATCATCGCCAAGAAAAAGGGCTACCGGGGATCAGGTGAAGCAACCGGAATCAAGGCAGTAGGAAGAGCGTTCTGGGACGCCAAATGGGCGCTTCTGATGCCCGCGATCATACTTGGGGGCATATACGGAGGCGTGTTCACTCCTACAGAGGCTGCAATTGTGTCGCTCTTCTACGGGTTGATCATTGGACTGTTCGTGTATAAGGAACTGTCGTGGAGAGAGTTCCTTGTCGCTCTCAAGAACAACACGTCACTGGTTGGCGGCATAATGCTCACCTTCGCCCCTGCATCCGCCCTAGGCGCGATGCTCTCGCTCATGGGTGTGCCTGCTAGGATCACTTCCGCCATGCTTTCCTTCACGAGCAGCCCGGGCGTCGTGCTGTTCCTGATTCTGGTGTTCCTGTTGCTAGTGGGAATGGTGATGACTACATCGCCAGCCATCATCATCTTCTCGCCGATGCTGCTCACCATCGTTAAGGCTTTCGGGATGAGCCCGGTTCAGTTTGGAATCATCATGACGGTGAGCCTGGCAATTGGCTTCGTCACACCGCCAGTTGCACTGAATCTATTCGTGGCGTCTGGCATGACCGGACTGGAGGTAGGCGCCATTGCCAAGAAGGCTACCCCGTTCATAGTGGCCCTCTTCGTGGCAATGGCAATCATCACGTATGTGCCAGGGATCAGCATCGGCCTTCTCAGGCTTGTTGGCGCCAGCCTGTAACCCCATAACCACTGGAGGTATGCATCTTGAAAATCACCAGCGTCGACATAATCGAAGTAGCAAACTCCCTCAGATCGGCCAATAGCAAGTGGCGGCCGGTTGTAGTGCGCATTAACACCGATGAAGGCATATATGGATATGGCGAGGTTGGCCTGGCTTACGGGGTGGGCGCATCTGCAGGCTTTGGCATGGCAAAGGATCTGGCCAGGACCATCATAGGCAAGAATCCCATGAACAACGAGGCAATCTGGCACGACATGTACAGCAAGACCTTCTGGGGCCAGGGCGGCGGCGCCGTGGTATACGCAGGCTTCAGCGGCATCGACGCCGCATTGTGGGACATAAAAGGCAAGGCCCTTGGGGTTCCCCTCAGTGTTCTGCTGGGAGGCAAGTGCCGCGAGAAGATCAGAGCCTACGCAAGCCAGCTGCAGTTCGGGTGGGGGCGCAGCAAGGAAAAGCAGACCCTCATTGAGCCAGAGCAGTATGCCGCGGCAGCTCTCACAGCCATGGCCGATGGCTACACAGCCATCAAAGTGGATCCGCTAGGAATGGATCTGAACGGCAAATGGATTGGCTGGAATCTCACGGGCGTTCTATCTGCACAGCAGGTGCGCACTGGCTATAATCGCATCAAGGCAATCAGAGAAGCTGCAGGCCCTGATCTCGACATCATCGTAGAGATGCACGCGTTTACCGACACGACCTCGGCAATCCAGTTTGGCAGGGCAATCGAGGAATTGGGCGTGTTCTACTACGAGGAGCCCGTTACGCCTCTCAGCGCTGAGCAGATGAAGAAGGTAGCCGAGAAAGTAGACATACCTTTGGCAGGTGGAGAGCGAGTCTTCACGCGCTGGGGTTATCGCCCATTCTTCGAGAATGGCTCAATCGATGTGATCCAGCCTGACCTCGGAACCTGTGGAGGTGTGACCGAGGGCAAGAAGCTATGCGACATGGCTCACACATACGACGTCACAGTGCAGGCGCACGTGTGCGGAGGCCCCATGGCCACCGCCATTGCACTGCAGCTTGAAGCGGCCATACCCAACTTCATCATCCATGAGGTCCATCGCTATTCACTGCTTGAAGACAACATCAAGTCGTGCATATACGACTACCAGCCTGTAGACGGCTACTACGATGTTCCCAACCTGCCCGGCATTGGTCAGGATCTATCGCAAGACGTGCTCAGAGAGTCAATCGTCGAGACAGTCAAATAGTCCACAATGCAAGCTCAAGGGCCGTGGAGTCCACCTCCGCGGCCCAAACAGCGGCTCAAAGAGATCTCCCGCGTCGCCTATGAAGCAGACATAGCATCCTTCACTCAGGGCCATGTCAGTCTGCCCGTCCATTAGGCTATCGTAGATGATCTCCCCTTCGTTGGAGGACACGAGCACTCTGCCTCGAGATGGGATTTCGGTGCTGAACACGCCCTCCGTTTCGATCTTCCGCCATTCGTTGTATCCGTCTTTTCCTATGGAGATCTTGTCGCCGCGGTGCAACGGTGTGGTTCCAGACGCATCCGAGAACACTAATCCGCCTGCCTTGAGCCACAGCTCCCCAGCGTGTTCGAACATCGTGGGCTCAACCAGATCTCGTGCGTGCGGGAGCGCCATGGACGCAGTATGTGAGGCTTCGCGGAAGCCACGTTCGGTTTCCGAACGCACTGCCAACAAATCCCGCATCGCTTCGTTTGAGCTCCTCTGCGCAGTCGGCAGCGCTCCCATTTGATGTTGACTGTATGTGAGTGGTGCAACAGACGGCCGAGGATTGCGCCTGCTGTCACCGGATCTCCAACACATTGGCGATCCGGCGCCCTGAGTCCTGGGCATCCTAAGCCATCTCATCATTCCCACAGCCAATCCTGTGTGTAGTACGGAATTCGTACAGGTTCGCCGTGCAACCAGTACGGAATTCGTACCACCCTAGGCCTCATTCGTCGAAAATCGGGATCTAGAGAGCGCGGCAACACCTATATAGCGGTAGTATATGCTTATAATGTATGCGGATAGGCTATATTTGGAATCACTGAGCAGCTTTTGAGGCTTGTCCGCCGGTTTTGCCTTCAGCGTTGTACGGAATCCGTACTGGTATCCGGTGTTGGCAGTACGAATTCCGTACAGGTCGCTCCATAAAGCTTGCCTAGGGAATTCTGTCCGGGTTTCGGTTAGCGCAGCACCCACGGCACGCCATGGCACGATGCAGTGTGGGGCGGAGAAGCAAAGCGCCAGCAGTTCAGCACAATGCGGCCCAGCCAGCACAGTGCGGCAAATCAGGTCTATTATGAGGTCTTCGTCTCATCGCAATCTCGCTTTGCAGATTTCGACTTTGAGGGCATCACTTACGGGTTCATTCCCTCGAAATTCGACGACGGAATGATTGAGCCAAACGGCACTGAAGGTATTCGCGTGATTGACCTGGAGCGTACAGTGGTTGATAGCACAGGCAAGAGTACGCGCTATCTTCAGCCGGAAACGTCAAGTGAGAGCACCTATAGCCGGAGGCGGAGATTGGCTGCCCCGAAGGATCCATTCCACATGTACGAGCAAGTAGGCGATGAACCTGTCTGGTTACAGCAAGAATCTCCTTGCCAAGCGCTCGGAGGACACTGGTTTCGTGCGTGACACCCTCATTCAACTTGCCTCGCCTACCTGTTGACATTTCTCGGCGCATTTTGGGTAGATGAACTGACTCACCACAGAATTCGCACCGACCTGCTCCCGGTCTTGCGGCGCACAGAACACTTCGCCGTGGACGCCGCCAAGGCTCGGGTGATCGGTTTCATAAAGGAGCTTATGGTGCTGACGCCGCAGGAACAGGGGTTCGTGACTTCTGACAGTCTCAGAATCACACCAGATGACACGCGACGGAGTGACCACCCTCGATCTCCCTTAGAACGGGCCGAACCTCCCGGCACACGGGCTTCGCTCTGCTGCATCTCTTCTCGAATCTGCAACAATCCGGAGGGTTGATGGGGCTCGGAACATCGCCTTCGAGCAGGAGCCGCTGCCGTGATCTCTCCGTTCGCGGATCCGGGGTAGGCGCCGCCGACAGGAGAGCCTGCGTATATGGGCGAAGCGCGTTCACGTACAGCTGATCAGAGTCGGCGATCTCCACTATGCTCCCAAGGTACATCACAGCCACCTGGTGCGATACATACTTCACCATTCTGAGATCGTGCGAAATGAACAGGTAGGTCAGGTTGAACTCCCTTTGAAGGTCCATCAGGAGGTTCACGATCTGTGACTGGATGGAAACGTCCAGGGCGGAGATAGGCTCGTCGCACACTAGGAACTCCGGTTCGACGGCGAGCGCTCGCGCGATGCCAATTCGCTGCCGCTGCCCGCCGCTGAACTCGTGAGGGAATCTCCCTGCATGATCCCTACTCAGGCCCACGAGGCTGAGGAGTTCGTTCACTTTATCCAGTCGTTCCCGTCGCCCGCCCATCCTGTGAATATCCATGCCCTCGCCGATGATGTCCCCAACGGTCATCCTTGGGTTGAGGGAGGCGTAGGGATTCTGAAAAATCATCTGCGCCCTCTTGCGGAACTCCTTAAGATCCTGCCCACGGAGGGAATGAATATCCTTGCCATCGAACATTACTCTGCCGCCTGTGGCCTCGTACAGCCTGACCGCCACCCTGCCGGTCGTGGTTTTCCCGCATCCGCTCTCGCCAACGAGACCCAGAGTCGACCCTTTATGGATTGAGAACGACACGTCATCTGCGGCTTTGAGGACCCTGTTCCTGCCGCAGCTGAAGTACTTCCTCAGGTTCACTGCTTCAACGAGAGGCCCTGATGCATCCATCACTTAACGAGCACCTCCCGCGGCGCCATCAGTGGCATTGCCTCTGGGTGCGCAAGCCAGCATGCCGCCTTGTGCGGCGTTGCATCCCCAGTTCCAGTTTCCACGCCATACTCACCTGGGTATCTATCGTAGCACACTCTCATGGCTTGCTCGCACCTTACCGCGAAGGCGCAGCCAGCCGGGGGCGCAAATAGATCCGGGGGGGTTCCGTCCACTGAGATTAGCCTCTGAGTCTTGTCCGAATCCAGTTTGGGCACCGACTTGAGGAGCCCCCAGGTGTAGGGGTGAGCAGGGTGATAGAACAGCTCGTCCGATGAGCCAGATTCGATGATCCTGCCAGCGTACATTACGAGGACTCTATCGGCGAGGTTCGCCACGATGCCCAGGTCGTGGGTGATAAGGATGATTGCAGTGCCGAATCTGTTCTGCAGATCCTTCATGAGTTCCAGGATCTGAGCCTGGATGGTGACATCAAGCGACGTTGTGGGCTCGTCTGCAATAAGCAGCTTGGGCCGGCACGCCAGCGCGAGAGCTATCATCACCCGCTGTCTCATGCCCCCGCTGAACTCGTGAGGGTACTGTCCGCCTCTGTGGGCAGGCTCTGGTATGCCAACCATCTCCAGCATCTCCACAGCGCGCATCTTCGCCTGCCTGCGCGAAAGGCGTTGATGCCTCGTGAGCACCTCCGCGATCTGATCGCCGATCCTCATCAAAGGATTGAGCGAGGTCATGGGGTCCTGAAAGATCATACCGATCTCGGAGCCGCGGTACTTCTCCATTTGCCTATCGGAGAGCGCAGTCAACTCCACCCCGTTGAACCTGATGGAACCGGCCCCGATCTTTCCGGGCGGGATCGGTATCAGGCTCATCAGGGTCTGCGCCGTGACCGTCTTGCCGCATGCGGATTCACCGACTATTGCTACGGACTCTCCGCAGTCTACATCGAACGATACTCCTCTTACCGCCCGCACTTCTCCGCCATATGTCCTGAAGGAGACCTCCAAGTCTCTAACTTCGAGCAATCGCTCCATTTGAACATCCCCAGTGCAATCGCAATGTTCTCACTCGATTGTCCCACGCAGAGTCGGATCGAGAGCGTCTCTGAGGCTATCTCCGAGTAGATTGAGGGACAGCATGGTCGTACTGATGAAGAAGGCCGGTATGAAGAGCTCCCACGGGTAGATGCGGAAACACTCGGCGCCGTATCTCGCAAGCTGACCCCAGCTGGGGTAGGGTGGCTGGACACCTAGGCCGATGAAGCTAAGGAAGGCCTCGGAGAAGATCGCCCGCGGGACTGCCATTGTGAGGTTCGTGATCAGCAGGCCGGATACGCTCGGCATCAAGTGCCTGAAGATGATCCGCATGTGCCCGGCGCCGAGGACCTCGGCGGCCAGGACGAACTCCTGTTCCTTCAGTTGGAGAATCTGACCTCTAACCATCCGAGCTGTGCCTATCCACCCGACAAGAACCATGGCCACGATCAGGCTTGTTATGCCGGGTCCGAGCACGAGCATGGCGAGGATTGCGATGATCATGTATGGGATGCCATACAGCACGTCGATCAACCTCATGATGATCATGTCGATGGCGCCGCCGAAATAGCCTGATACTCCCCCGATCACGACTCCCACCACTGAGTTGATGATAGCGGAGATGAACCCGATCGACAGCGAGACCCTTGCTCCGACCCACACCCGAGCCCACATGTCCCGTCCTAATGTGTCTGTTCCAAACCAGTGGGCGCGGGACGGAGGAAGGTCCATGTCCATGCTGTTGGTCCGGTAATCCCACTTCGCCATCACGGGGCCGATTAATGAAAGGACGACGTACAGGCATACGAGCACCAGCCCTGCCATCGCCACCTTATTGCCCCTCAGACGACGCCACGCGTCCTGGTAGTACGTGAGGCTCGGCCTTACTATTGCCTCCATGTTCTCCGCGTTCCTGCCCACTCGCGTCAGCATCTCCACGGTGATGGGCTCGGCCTGCTGTCGCATGTACATCACCGCCCTTCGCGCACGACTTTGATTCTGGGGTCTATGAACCCGTACAGGACGTCGACGATGAAGTTTGCGAAGATCAGGAAAATGCCGTAGAACACGGTCATGCCCAGGATCATTGAGTAATCGAGATTCTGAATGCCGAGGACGTACCACTTTCCCATGCCGGGAACGGCGAATATCAGTTCCACCACGAATGTGCCGGTGAGCACTGAGGCAGTGATCGGACCCAGCAGGGTCACCACCGGGAGAATGGCGTTTCGCACCTGGTGCCTCATTACGACCTGAAATGGGGACAAGCCCTTCGATTTCGCGGTCTTTACGTAATCTTGCGATACGACTTCGAGCATGCTTGACCGCATGATCCTGGATATCAGGGCCAGGGTGTAGAGGCTAAGAGCGAACACTGGAAGGATCGTGTGCCGGAAACTCTTCCACTGAGCTACCGGCAGAAGGTGCAGCTTGATCCCGAAGACGAACTGGAGCAGGTACCCGACCACGAAGTCTGGAACCGACACTCCAATGATGGCTATGATCATACACAGATAGTCCCATGCCTTGCCTCGGTTCAAAGCAGCGGCTATTCCCAGAATGAGTCCTATCGCAACTGCCAGAAGTATAGAGCGTATGCCGAGATCCGCAGAATATGGGAAAGCCTGAGCAATGATGTCGTTAATTCGCCGATTGGCGTATTTCATCGACGTTCCAAGGTCGCCTCTTGCCAGGTTGCCAAGGTACCGCAAGTACTGGATGTGAAGAGGTTTGTCCAGCCCATAGTAGTTCATCATGTTGTTCCTGACTTCGGGAGTCATCTTCTCACTGGTGAACGGATCGCCTGGCAAAAGCCTCACGAGAAGGAATACCAGCGTAACCAGGATGAGCAGTGTGAAGACTGACACGATGAACCTGTTGACGATGTACCTGAGCATGTGATCCCTCCAGTCAGGGCGGGCAGCGCCGCTCGGGAAGGGCGCTGCCCGCAGCTTACTGCCGCTCTCCACCGCTTGGCCGCCGCCTGCTTGGCCGCCGCCTGCTTGGCCGCCGGCTGAGCGCTACTTTACGGGGTCGAGATACGCATATACCAGGTCTGGGTCGGCGCCGATGTATGTCCTGACGACTCCCTTGAGGTTGTCGCTGCACAGCCACGCATCGCGACGGAACTGGAGGGGCACGAACACTGCCTCTTCGAGCAGGATCTTCTCTGCTTCGAACATGGCGTCGGCGCGCTTCTTTACGTCTGTAGTCGACCGGGCGAAATCCACCAGATCATCGTACTTCTTGTTGGACCAGCCAGCGTTGTACGTGGATGAGCTGATCCATAGTTCGAGGTAGGTCATGGGGTCATCGTAGTCGGGGCACCAGCCCTGGTAGACGCCTTGATAGTCGAAGGCTGTGTCCTGGGCCAGTTTCTGCTTATAGGGAACCTGCTTGATCGCGAAGTTGATGCCCAGGTTCTGCCTGTAGATGTCCTGCAATGCCTCAGCCATCAGTCTGGTGTAGGGGTCATCCTGGATCAGGAACTCTATCGTGATGTCCGATGCGTTCTTGATCCCCATCTCCTCCATGGCCTTCTTCAGATACTGCTGAGCCTTGGGAATGTCCCCCTTCTTCGGGTAGAAGTCAAGGGGGTATTCCTGCACGAACTTCTTCTCGATTCCAGAGACCACGGGGAGGATGTACCTGGTCGCCGGGTCATACACGCCCTTTGTGGCGCGATTGATGTAGGCCTCTCTATCGAGACCGCAGTTGAGGGCCTTGCGGAAGTTCTTGTTCTTGAGAATGGCCGGCCCGCTCTTGAGGTTGAGCTTGATCCAGTCATTCGCTCCGTTGTAGCGAAGTTGCGCCTTTCCCTTGGCCAGGTAGGTTGGTATCAGGTTGAGAGGTATGTTCACGATGTCGAGCTCGCCGTTCTCGAACATGTTGAATGCGGTGTTCGGATCGTTTATGATGGGGATCCTGATCTCGTCGAGCTTGATTGCATCCTTGTTCCAGTACTTCGGGTTTTTCACTAGGATCAGTTCCTCTTCGTGTTTCCACTCCTTCAGGATAAACGGGCCGTTGTACAGAAGCTTGTCGGCATCAGCTCCGTAGGCGTTGCCCCACTTAGCGACAAATTCACGTTTGGCGGGGTAGAAGAAGTAGAAATCCAGGTACCCGAGATAGTACGGGGCCGGGTTGATCAACCTTATCTGGAACGTCTTCTCGTCTATGGCCTTCACCCCCAGCTTGCTGGGGTCCTTCAGCTTGCCGGTGTTGAACTCCTCTGCGTTTTCAATATAATAGGCGGCCCATGCGTACTCGGCCGCGGTCTTCGGGTCGAGGAGCCGGATCATGCCATACTCGAAGTCGTACGCAGTAATCTTGGAGCCGTCGCTCCACGCCGCGTCCCTCAGATGGAATGTGTAGGTCTTGCCATCCGGCGAGATGTCCCAGCTCTTCGCGATGCCAGGCAGAATCTTGCCATCGTGCACTCTCACGAGGCCTTCCATGAAATGAGTGCCGATCGTGTTCGTAACGACCGACCAGGAATGCTGAGGATCGAGAGGCACCTCGGCCCCGATCGGCCACACAATCCGCTGCGCCTTTGGGGCGGCCCCCGCACTTGAGCCGCTCACGAGAGCGAGAAGGAGCATGCCCACGATGATCCAGAGAGATCTACCTTTCATCTGTCCGTCCTCCTTTCGATTCCGAGAGAGCCAGCCTGGTCCGGGTATCTGTGTGAGTCCTCACTTCCATTCGTTGCCTTAGTCTCGCCCCCTACCGCCTAGGTTGTGCCTAGAGCACTATGAGTTCCTTGGGCGAAAGCGTAAGCGGCTCACAGCCATCCTCCTTCACGACTACAGTGTCTTCTATCCTAACGCCTCCCCACTTTGGCAGGTACAGTCCGGGCTCCACGGTAATGACGTTTCCAGCTGCAAGCGTCTTGTCGCATTTGGGCGACATGAATGGCTCCTCATGGATCTCAAGCCCCACCCCGTGCCCCAGACCATGCCCGAAGAAGTCCCCAAAACCGGCAGCTATGATGACGTCCCTCGCGGAGCGGTCAGGATCCGTTCCCTTCACACCCGCACTAACATGGAGGAGCCCTTCCTCCTGCGCATTCCTCACAATCTCGTAGATCTGCTTCTGCGTGTCGTTGGCTCGCCCCATGACCACCGTTCTCGTCATGTCGGACCTGTAGCCGCCGTACAATGCCCCGAAGTCCATTGTGATGAAATCGCCGTATTCGATCTTGCGCCGGGATGGAACGGCGTGGGGCAGGGACGACCTGGGTCCAGACGCAATGATTGTAGGAAAGCCGACCGCAGAGGCGCCGGCCCTCCTCATGAAGTAGTCCAGTTCGACTTCTATCTCTTTCTCCTCAATTCCCACCTTTACGATCTCAAGGATATAACCGAACGCTTCGTCGGCAATCCTGGCCGCCTTCGCAATGAGCTCGATCTCATAGTCATCTTTCACGTACCGCAGATCCTCCACGATTCCGACCGTGGGGATGAGCTGCGCTTCAAGGCCTGCATTCACCAGCTTCTCATGGAAACCGAATGTGACTGAGCTTTTCTCAAAGCCGAGCCTATGCACCCCATGTTTTGCTGCCAACTCCTTCAGGATCTCCTCCAACGCAGGATACGGGAACCTGTGGCGCACGATCTCAAAACCTTCGCATTCATCCTCTGCCTGCTCTGTGAAACGGGAATCGGTTATGAACACCCTGGCCGCAGATGACAGGAAGACATATGACTCCGAACCCGTGAATCCGCTCACATATCTGATGTTTGGCTCACTCGTGATAAGCAGGGCGTCAACACTGTACGATTCCAGGCTGCTTGCTGCTTGTTCGCATCTCTTCATAGACGATCAATACTCCCCTTACGGCGTGTTTGCGACCGCGCCTGGCATCGGCGCGACCCTCACAAGACTGGGGCTGGGGCGCGAGCCTTTCCCGTTTTCCTATTGCAGGATCCGTGCCATCCCGGGGCAACTGCACACTTGTTGAGGAAGGAGCGGCAAGACGTGGCAAGAAGCGACGGCGAGGGAACGCGAAGCGGTCCACCGCAGCCGCATGTTTCTCACGTGAGACGAGATTCGGTCTCACACGAGAAACTGAGAAATCGGAGGGCGCTTGGGAACGGGGGATTACAGGTTGTACTCTCGGAGTTTGCGATAGAGCGTCGCTCTGCTTATTCCGAAGGCGGCCGCCATGGCCTCCTTCGCGTGAGTAGAGCGACCGTAGCGTGAAAGCGCCTCTTGCAGATCACTCCGGGTTATGGCGCACCTCGACGAACGGAGTCCGTTCGGGCATGCCGGAAGGCCTGGATCCAGTCTGGCGGCAGCGGCGGGGTCTGCGGAAGAGGAGCATAGGATCTGGGGCGGCAGGCAATCGACATCGATGACCGGTCCCGTCACAAGGTTTACAGCGTATTCCAGGGCATTTGACAGCTCTCTGATGTTGCCCGGCCAGCTGTAGCGCGCGAGCGCGGCCATGGCTGCGGGCGACACGGACATTGCCGCCTTACAGAGGGCGCGGGAGTACCTGGCGACAAAGTAAGCCGCGTACTCGCGGATATCCTCCTTATGCTCACGGAGCGGCGGCATGACTATTGGGATCACGGCCAGACGATAGAACAGGTCGGGCCGGAACTCGCCAAGCAACGACATCCGGCGCAGATCCCTGTTGCTGGCTGCGATGATCCTTATGTCGATGGGCACCGTCCTCCTGCTGCCAAGACGGTCCACTCCTCGCTCCTCAACGGCCCGGAGCAGCTTGACCTGAAGGTGAAGAGGCATGTCTCCGATCTCATCGAGAAACAGCACGCCCTCATGGGCCAGTTCAAACTTGCCGGGCTTCCCGCCGCGCTTTGCCCCGGTGAATGCGCCCTCCTCGTATCCAAAGAGCTCGCTTTCGAGGATCGACTCTGGGATAGCGGCGCAGTTCACAGCGACGAATGGGCCCTTCCGACGGGCGCTTTCAAAGTGAATGGCCCGGGCGAGCAGTTCCTTTCCAGTCCCGCTCTCTCCTTGAATCAGGACTGTTGAATCGCTCGAGGCGATGCGGGCGGCAATCTTCTTCACATGAGTGATCGCAGGGCTTGAGCCGAGGATGTCATCGAAAGTGGAGTGCCTTTCACTGCGAATGTAGTTTGCGACCATCCTGGGAATCTCCTCGATCCCGCGGAAGGTGAGAACATGTCCGTGGGGGTACGAGTCGTCCGCTATCGGCCTCACCGTCGCAAGCCAATACTCCTTCTCCCCCCGGATGCACGAATACGTCTCGCACTCGGACGAATTGGAGTCTCGCAGCGCATCGATGCCTAGCTGGGGAAAGACATCACTCACCGGGCACGAAACGAGCCGCTCTCGTGTAACCTTGAGAAAACGCGCGGCGGACTGGTTGGCGTGGAGCACCACTCCGGAGCTGTCGATAGTGAGCATGCCGTCGTTCACAGAGTTAATTACAGTGTCGAACTGCCTTGCCAGGCTCGCAGCCCTGTCCGCCTGTTGCCTCTCGTTGAACGCACGGGAGATCAGGTCGGTCATCCTCTCGAGGAAATTGACCCACCTTTGGATATCGCCCAGGAGGATCTCCTTCTGCGGCGTTGAGCAGGCCACGAGGATGACGCAGCCTGCCGGCCGACCCCCGATGATCATGGGACAGATGATGTCGGCGACGTCGGTGCATTTCTCCTTCTGTGTGCACGGGAGGCATATCTCGTCGTGAGGCGGATTCGCGATAACCATGGTCCGCCCCTGGGAGAGCGCCCGCGCCGACACGGTGCTCCTCTCGAGTGTCCGCCCTATGTGCCTGGCGTACTTGCCTGAGCCTACCACAGTCAGCAGGTTCTCATCGACCATGCCGACCTCTACTCCGATCACGGCGCCGATTGCGTCCGCAACCGCCTGCGCGAAGCCTTGCACCTCCATGAGAACGGTCATGGCCATCAGCCCTCTCTGGCAATGCAGGGAAATCAGTCCACCTGAATAGTATGGTGTTCCATGTGTATTGACTATTTCCTTCCGCTTCTATGTGAACAGGTGGTTCTTATGCCCGCCAGTGGATCCCTAACGCCCCAGCACCTCTGAAACCGCTCTCAACAGGCACTCATTCTCTGCCCTCGTGCGAACGGCAATACGCATGTGGTATTCGTTCAGAAACGGAAAATCGCTGCAATCGCGCACCAGAATGCCCCGGGCCGCCAGGGCTTCTCCTGCCTTCCGCGCCGTCATCCCGCTGATCTCGAGGTCAAGCAGTATGAAATTGGCAGCAGACGGGAATGCTCTGATGCCGAATCTCTTGCCCAGATCGTGCAGGCCATCCATGAAGAATGCCCGCTCCACCTCAACATATGCTCTGGTAAAATCGATGTATTCCTGGTCTCGCAACGAGGCTACAGCTGCAATCTGGGCTAAGCAGTTTACGCTCCACATCTGCTGCCTTAGTCGCAGTTCGCGAGCGACGCCTGGCTGGGTAATGGAGTATCCAACCCGAAGGCCTGGAAGGGCGAAGAACTTCGTGAGAGAGCCGATGATGGCTAACTTGCGTCTGGTAGAAACCTCTTGGCGCACCGAGTACATCTCGGGATTGTCGACAAAGTCCATGAAAGACTCATCCACTACAACGGTGACGTCGCGCTCGTCTGAAATATCCAGTAGTTGCTCAACGGCATCTCGTCTCACTATGTTTCCTGTAGGGTTGTTGGGGTTGCATAGAAAAATCATATCTATTGCTTTGCAGTCCAGGTGCGCCTCAATGTCCGACAGGCCCAGCGTGAACCCGCCGCCGTCTTGCTTCTTGCTGAGCGGAATTCTGGCCACAGATCCTCCAACTTCCTTGACGGCGACCTCATACTCTGAGAAAGTGGGCGCCAAGACTAGAGCTGTGCGTGGCTTCGCAATGTTGGTCAGGAGATGGATTATCTCAACCGCGCCGTTCCCCACAACCAGGCAATCCGGATCCACTTGGAGATGCCGCGAAAGCTCCTCCCTCAGCTCAACACAGTCGGGGTCAGGGTAATGGACTATGTTCTCAAGGCTGGCTCCTATGGCCTGCAACGCCTTTGGAGACGGGCCCAGGGGGTTGATGTTTGCACTGAAATCCATCAGTTCTCCAATAGAAACTCCCAAGCCTCGAGACTGCTTGTAGACGTTTCCTCCATGCACACTTGGGCCATCATTGCCCGTCGCGCCGCGAGTCTGACCCCACGTTTGACCCATTCTCAGCTCACCCCTCTCCGGTCCGAACACTAGCACTTCGTCACGCTAAAGCCGAAAGCCGCAATGCGGATGGCCACTCCCGTCAACATCGTCATGGCAGACGCGATATACATGAGCTTCACCGATTCCACGATGTGCTCGGGCTGCAGAGGTTCAGCTTCGTCTCCCATATATGAACGAAATGAGACTACACCCCTGTAGCTGTTGAACCCTCCCAAACGCACACCTAGGGCGCCTGCAACCGCTGCCTCTCCAATACCCGAGTTGGGGCTGGGGTGCTTTCTTCCGTCTCGGCGCATGACCCGCCATGCGCGTCGCCAGTCCTTCCCAGCAATCAAAGCTGCAGCAACCAGGAAAAGCCCTGTGATTCGGGCTGGAATGCAGTTCGCCACGTCGTCTAGCTTGGCTGACGCCCAGCCGAAGTCGATATAGCGTTCATCCTTGTATCCAACCATGGAATCCAAGGTGTTTACTGCCTTGTATGCCAAAGCCAGAGGCGCGCCGCCTATCAGGCCGAACACAAGGGGGGCGGCCACCCCGTCCGACGTGTTTTCCGCCACGGTCTCAACCGCTGCCCGGACAATCTCCGTGGTAGATAAGTCACAGGTGTCGCGTCCCACTATCATGCTCAGTGCTTTCCTAGCCTGAGGAATATCTCCGTCGGCCAATGGCGCATGCACCGCGCCTGCGGCGTCTGCCAGGCCCCGAGCCGCCAGGGTGGTGGAAAGCAGCCAAATGTGCAGAGCGCCGCCGGCGATGGGAGAGAGTGAATAGACTGCATCCAGCAGAGCTTTAGAGATGACATAGACCGCGGCGACGACGACAAATGCGAGCAGGGCCCCCATCAGCTTCTCCCTTCGGGGATTTACGGCATCATCGCGGCCATGACGCGGAGAAGAAGGCCGAAGGATCAGTTCAAGCTCGTGAATCGCCTGTCCCATCAGCACGACTGGATGTGTAGGCCTGCGCGGGTCTCCGATTAGCAGGTCTATCATGAACGCCACGACAACACGAGCGCCCAGGTTCATACGCGACCCTTCACATCCCCATTATTCGCATGAGCTCCGCCACATCAACACTCTCACTCACAACATCAGCCAGCCTATCACACGTTTTATCCAGCCCCGAAACATCACTGAAGGATCCTCCGCCATTGCCGCCCAGCGAATCCTCTTCTATCATTTTGAGATCGTGAACATATGGCAGCACTCCAAGGATCGGCTTGCCGGTCCGTTCCTCCAGAAACTCCAGTCCAGGCTGAAGCAGTGAGAAATCGCCTCTGAACTTGTTGATCACTAGCCCTCTGACCCGGTCCCTCTCATCGGGCTCTAGTAGATCAAGGGTGCCAACTATGGCAGCCAACACTCCTCCGGGGTCGATGTTTCCAACGAGTATCACTGGCGCGTTTGCCATCTTCGCAATTCTCATGTTGCAGATGTCCCTGTCTTTCAGGTTCACTTCGGCAGGGCTTCCGGCGCCCTCTATCACAACAATGTCATAAGCATCAACAAGCCGCCCAAGGGATTTCTGAATCTGCTCCAGAGCTGTCTTCACATATTTGTCCCTGTATTCCCTGGCTCCGGTTACTCCCACACTCCGACCTGCCAGTATTACCTCGCTGGTCATATCTCCCAGTGGTTTCAGCAACACAGGATTCATATCCACCGATGGCCGCACTCCTGCAGCAAGCGCCTGAAAAGCCTGAGCTGCGCTTATCTCACCGCCCCTGCCCTCCTCCTCAATCTCAATCACAACTGCACGTGTGGACATATTCTGGGATTTGAAAGGCGCCACGTTAAATCCTTCCCGGCGGAACACACGGCAGAGACCAGCGCACAGCGTGCTTTTCCCCGCCGATGACGTGGCGCCTTGAACCATAATGGTCACTGCAGGCAACGCTATCACCACTCTTTGATCTTATACTTACGAAGCAGATATATGAAAAACGGCCCACCAGCAAGTGATGTGATAATGCCCACTGGCAACTCCATCGGGGGAATGATGGATCTAGCCACAGTATCAGCTGACAGCATAAACACCGCACCCAGCAGGCAAGTGCTTGGGATGAGACGCCTATGGTCAGGTCCCACCAGCATCCTCATAAGGTGCGGAACTACCAGACCAACAAAGCCTATAATCCCGCCAGCCGCCACCGAAGAAGCTGTGAGGAGCGAGGCGGCCGCTACAAGCCATCTTGTGACTCTTGGCACATCAACCCCCAGGCCAAGCGCCTCTTCTTCTCCCAAAAGGATGGCATTGAGCTCCCGGGAGTAGAATAGGATAATCGCAAGCCCCACCACAAACCCTGGAAGCATCGAAAGAGTATGATCCCAATTTCTCCCTGAAAACCCGCCCATGAGCCAGAACACCAGCCCGTGGACTCCCTGCTGAGGCATGAGGAACATGAACAACGAAACCAGAGACGACAGAATCGAGCTGACCGCCACCCCGGCCAGGATCAGGTTCACCATCGAAGTCCTCTGGCTATTCCCTACCCTGGCCAGGTTTAACACCAGCGCCACAGCGGCTATAGAGCCGATGAAGGCAAAGAGCGGGATAGTCCCGGCTTTCAGAACATGGAAGGTCAGCGGCATCACCATGGCCACAGTCGCCCCGAAAGACGCGCCTGCCGAGGCCCCGATAACGTACGGATCTGCCATGGGGTTCCGGAAAAGCGCCTGATAGACGGTGCCTGATAGCGCCAGCGACGCGCCCACTAGGCCCGCCAGCACTATGCGGGGCATGCGGATCCTCAGTATGATCTCTTCTAAAGGGGTAGGATCGCCCCCAGACGCTCCACCGGTCATACCGGCACTGCCGATAGACGAGGTCAACCAACCCCATATCACATTGACAATCTCCCGTCCCGATATCTCCACCACTCCTATCCGCAAGGATAGCACGGAGACAAGGATCAAGGAGACTATCAACCCTGGCAGAAGCCATTTCCCCACATTCCTGCTGAGCCCGTCCCGCACTCGCCATCACCTCGCCATCACCGCGCGCTCGCCAAAGTCCCAGCCCAGTCTACCTAAAGAGATCAGGGTAAAGGGCCCTGGCAATCTCCAGAACGCCTTCGCCAACTCGCGGACCAGGCCTGGACACCAAGTTGTCGTCTACCAGGACAACATTCCCCTTCTTCACTGCGCTGATCGCCTGCCATCCCGGCTTGGCCTTGATTGTAACTGGATCTAACCCGCCTCCGCCATGCACCCGCGGCGCCATTATCACGTCGGGGTTCTTGGCAACTATGGCCTCAAGGCTGTAGGACGGATAATCCGAACTGGCGTCTTGGGTAATGCTGACTCCCCCAGCGCGGGAGATCATGTCGTTAAGCAGGGTTTTAGGGCCAATGCTCATGATTGGCTCATCCCAAACAAGGTAGAGAACCTTAAGCCGCTTGCCTTCAGGCAGCTTTGCAACGGCTTTCGTCACCTGGTCCATGGTCTTCTGAATCTGAGCAATCACCTTGTCAGCCTCGCCTTGAACTCCGGCGACTCTCGCAGCCATCCTGATGTCCTCCATCACGCCTTCCACAGACGACGCATTCTGGCACACGAACCTGATTCCGCGCTTCTCGAACTCCTGGGCAACCTTCATGTGCATCGTTGTGCCGAACACCACATCAGGAGCGAGCGACACGATCAGCTCCATGTTAGGGTCAGAAAACCCCCCGACCTTCGCCTTCTTAGCGGCCTCCGCAGGATAATCACAGAAAGTGGTTACGCCCACAACCTGATCTTCAAGGCCCAGCGAGTACAGGATCTCAGTCCAGCTAGGAGCGAGCGACACGAAACGCTGCGGTTTCTTGTCAATGACTACCTTCCGCCCCATATCGTCGGTAATCGAAAGTGGGTAGGGATCCGCAGCGCTGATCCTTGGCCCACCGACAACCGACATGGCGATAAGGACAATCAGGAGCGCCGATGCGAGTCTAGTCCATTTCTTCCCAGACATGTGAAACCACCCTTTCCTTCTTGCCTTTATGATCCTCGTGAGAAGACGTCAGTCCATTTGCCAGGCGGAATCGCGTTCACGTCTTCCACGACAACCACTCCCAAGACGAACCTCAGTGTATTGATGGCGCCCATAGCCTGCTGAATTGCTCCAAACTGCTCCAGGTTCCCGCTTAGATACATGGAAAGCGCAGCCCTTATGGGTCCTCCATGGGCAACAACCGCGCAAGACCCAGGTCTACTGGGCAACTCCCGTGCCAAGAGGTCGATGCATGGCAATACTCTGTCAGCGATCTGCTGCACCGACTCGCCTTGAGGAGGAACGAAGTCTACAGGATTCTCAAACCATCGTTCAACCTCTTCGGGGTAATTCGCCTGTATTTCGTCGAAGGTCAGCCTCTCCCAGAGCCCAAAAGAGCCTTCCCTCAAGTCAGGTTCGACTTTGAGCGCAACCCCAGCCCTTTCTGCGATTATCCTGGCAGTTTGGGCAGCCCTTAGCAGAGGGCTGGCATACACAATGGAAATCTCCTTACTTGCCAGGGCATTCGCAACCATCAACGCCTGGAACACTCCCTTGGATGTAAGCGGAGATCCCAATCCACTGACTAGGCCGGACCCCTCAAACTTCCTGAGCCTGGTTGCTTCAGTCTCGCCGTGACGTATCAGATAGATCTTGTGCATCATGTGCCTCAATCGACCTCAATCAGCCCAGATTAGCCCAAGTCAGCCCAGATTGGGCGAAGATCGCCAGTGATGCGAGCTCTGCAATCTCGCACAGAGT
The DNA here is from genome assembly GCA_034926675.1 of Clostridia bacterium. NCBI lineage: Bacteria > Bacillati > Bacillota > Clostridia > Clostridia bacterium. Next base: position 72,553 of record JAYFQW010000002.1, read on the forward strand.
CCCATACACGTCGCCATTCACTCCGCCAAGGAATACGGAGATTCGGCAGCCCACAATCAGTGCCGCGCCTACTGCGCCTGCTGTGACTGCAATGGATATGGGACCTGCTGCCACATAGCACAGGGCAACAATGTACGCCGAGGCAACCCCGGCTTCTCCCAACCCCACCCTCTTGGCGAAGAGGCTCCCCATGCCTTGCCCGGGTGTGACAGGTGGAAAAGCAGTAAAGGCCCACACCAATGCCAGCCTTGACATGGCCGGCGAAAACACAAGCGACATCCAGCGCACACTGCCGCTCGTGGAGGCTATGAGGGCAATCTTGGCGGCGATCATGAACACGCAAGAGGCGGCCCCCATGGGCCCAACTCGGCTGTCATGCATGATCTCGATGGTCCGCTCACGCGTTCTGCCACTCATCATCCCATCGGCGGTATCCATCAAACCATCGATATGCATGCCCCCTGTGAGGAGAAACTCCACGAACAGTGCGACAATGGCAGAAAACCAAGGGCCCAAAGCACGCGCAGAGACTGCATCGGAGACCGCCATCAACAGCCCAATAGCAATTCCAACAGTGGGAAAGAAGATTGCGGAGCGGGCAATCTCATTCTCCGAAGGCAAGTCCCCCTGTCCCGCCGGCAACCTAGTCAAGAGAGAAAAGGCCATAACAAACCGGTTCGCAAGAATCCTCAAGGTCCTCATGGCCTAACCACCCGCCCCACATGGGCAACTGGCTTGCCAACACAGGCAGCCAGTTCCCGCCATTTTCGGTCTTCGCATGCAACCACGACGCACGTGGCTGGGCCAGCAGACTTGGTTACATCCACGCCAGCATCGTGCTCGAGTTCAGGTTCAGATTCCAGGCGAAACTCGAGGCCAGAGCCCTTCGCCAAGGCCTCCGCTTCAGCACGAATCCCCTGCGATCCCACGGGCACAATCTCATGAACCCAGTCGATCCCACCGAGAGCCCTGACTGCCTTGAGATCGGCAATCTCTGGATCATCCAGATTCACCTCGTCTCCTACCTTGGGCAGACCTACACAGACTACGGCATCGCCATCCATGGCGCGAGCAACCTTCAGTCTTGATCCTTCCGCGATTCCGATGGCAGTGATACCCATCCCAGTCTGGGATGTGGGCATGTTTTTCTCCATGCTTCCGATCACAGCGAGTTCAGGGTCGAGTCCGGCAATGGTTGCTTCCTCCCGAATCCCCCTCAGAATCTCGTCGCCCGTCGGCTCTTTCTCCACACATAAGGTATCTACCAGTAGCATCGCCTCTGCTCCACATGCCACGATCTCCATCAGGGGCACCCTGGCGGTGAACCGTCCTACGACGTACCCAGAGGCCTTGACCACATCCGCATCCTTGGGGCCGATGGCGCCGCACGAGTCACATGCCACAACAAGGGCCTGTCCACAAGGCATGTTGGATATCAGGAGGTCTCTGATCCGTTCCAGACTGGGAAGCACTCCTGCAGCAGCAGCCGAAGCGTTGCCGCAACCACCCCTCACCTTTATGGGGATCCCCGCTACACACATGTAGACCTCGTCGGCATGGGCAGAGACTATCTGGTTTGCCCACCCGAGAATGTCCCTGAACAGACGACCCAAGGGATATGCCGGCACAACTCCGCTGCCCACCTCGTTTGTGACCATCACAACATGCGAACCCGCCTTGGCAGCCGCTGAAGCCGCCTTTGCCAGCCTGGTGACTTCCTTCAGCACATTCTCCGTCTTGGCCGCATCAGACAGGTCTTCCGCCTGCCTCAGGAGGTGGTTGCTTGCAAATACTCCTAAGCAATCAATGAGGATAGCATCGTGCTCGCCCGTCTCAGCCTCTATAACACTCGCGACATCCAGGGGTTCCTCCACAGTAACCCACGACACAGGCCTTCGTTTCCTGTGCATCTCAACTCGGGCACGCATCTCGTCGTCTAGGGCCTCGCACGTAGCTGCGTAAAGCACCCTGTCCCCTGCGCATGCCGCCAGCTTCTCACCAAATGCGCTCTTTCCGCTTCGAGCGCCCCCGGTAACGAGAGTCAGTCTCCCATACTTGCCTTTTTCCACAGCACTTCTCCTTGTCTTAATGCCAGAACGCGGCGCCATCAACGGAGTCTTGTGGACGGGATGGTCGGTCACAAAGACCCTATCCCCGTACACACCAGTGACGTTCTCCTGGGTGAAGACGCTTCCGGGCGCGCCATGTGAATGGACTCCCCCATCTGTAATCATCAGGATTTCATCGCAATACATAGACGCGAGGCTCAGGTCGTGAAACACCCCGGCCACGGTTATTCCACACTCCGAACTCATCTTCTGCACCAAATCCAGGATCTCAACTTGATACCCCATATCAAGGTGTGATGTGGGTTCATCCAATAGCAGTATCTGCGGTTCCTGGGCAAGGGCGCGCGAAATGGCAGCACGTTGCCGCTCTCCTCCGCTAAGCGATGTAACGCGTCTTTGGGCCAAGTTGCCAATGCCAGTTGCTTTCATGGCCCACCCAACAGTCTCCCGATCGCCGTTGGTTTCACGCGCGAATCTGTTGAGATGGGGAAGCCTCCCCAGCATTACGAACTCCTCTAGCGTGAAGTCAAATTGTACCTGAGTGTCTTGGGGGACCACGGCAATGACCTTTGCGATCTGATCACGCTTCAGGCTTGCGATATCGCGTCCACTGGGCCCGCCCAGAAGAACCTGGCCACGCGATGGCTTGAAAAGCCCAGCCATACACTTCAGCAATGTGGTCTTTCCGGCCCCATTAGGACCCACGATTCCGAGGAAATGCCCGGATTCCAGGCTAAACGACACGTCGGAAAAGACACTTTGAGCGCCATATGAGAAGCTGAGACCGCGTACAACAATGCCCCCGTCCAATTGCCTCACTACCCGCTCACAAACTTTGCTAACCAAGGCCTCTCCGATATCTCGGATGAAAAGCAAAAGCCAAAAACCCCTGCCTCAAGAGAAGGCAGGGGTTGCGATCTTCATATGACAGACTCGTTACAGGAATGTCATAGAAAGTACCCACCTTTGCCCCGAAGGTCGATGGTACTTCCAACACAGGCAGGTCTCCTGACTTCCGGATCATGGCACTTGGCAGCGGCAGATGTCGACCCTCAGTTCTGCAGTTTCGTCAGACTGAGTCGCTGTAATGCTGCAACGCCGTGGCAACCTTCCCATCTCCCGCTTCTATCTCCCGTTTTCCATACCGCGCAAGACACCTACAGATCAGCGTGGACTTGGTTTTGGAGGTTGAAGCTTAAAGACAGTGGCTTATGCCGTCACTCCCCGGTTACAGTGGCGGGACCGTCCAGGACTTGCACCTGGTTCCCTATTATCCCACTTGGGGCGCCTAGTTGGCGCTTATTTACTTGTCCTCCAAAACTATACCCTAAGTGTACGAAACGCGCAAGGAGGGGTTTTTGATCTGGGTTCTCACCGATCATGCGCGAATCCGGTCTGGCTTCGCGCCGCCGTCGCGACTCGGTCTACCTCAGGAGTGACTTCTGGTAGTCGGAGAATACCTGCTCATTGTGGTTCGGGGGCGCCTCGGCCACGTTGGGTGACACAAACACCGAAAGCTTGTGCCCTCTCTCCACGAGCTTTCTCGCGGTCTCAGAGAGCAGGGACATGGTTATCGCCACTGCGGCGAGGGTTGACCCCGCTCCCACAGGCTCGATCTGCCCCTCGATGCGTACGAGGGCGTCCTCGAGGGGCACGCAGTTGTCGATCATCACGTCAGCGATATCGCCAAGCTTGTGACCGCTTGAGTGTATGGCCCTGGCCGACCTCTGGTTGTCGCCCGAGGTCACGGCAACGACGGAGAGCCCACGGTCTTTGGCGTAGAGCGCTGCTTCAACGGGAGCAGCGTTCACGCCGCCGTGGGAATACACCAGCATCACGTCACCCGCTCTGAACTCGAAGCTCTTCAGGAAGTTAGCCACATATCCCTCGCGCCGCTCGATCCACAGAAGCTCCGGGGCGCCGCCCGGGCCTATTACGTTAAACCACATAAGCCTAGGATCCATGAGCGGATGGACCCCTACGAAGCTCCCGTAGCGAGGGAATATGTCGAGAACTGGTATCACCGAGTGTCCACTGCCGAACACATGGACGAGGCCGCCGGAGGCTATCGCGCGCGCCATAAGCTCCGAGGCCTTCATGATAGTGTCACGTTGCGTGTTGTGGATCCTCTGCAGCACGTCGGTCGCCCGATCCATATAATCGACCCTGTTCGACTTGCCTGACATCTGCTGTACCCCCTTACACCCTTTCATCAGTGGCGCAGAATGTGTCTAGCGCTATCTTCGCTGCTCCTACTACCCCTGCCGCTGGTCCCAATGCAGCTGGCCCTACTCTCACGGCCGCGGCGGCCGCTGGCTGCGCGAGACCTGACACGCAGTTGAGAATCTCTTTGAACAGGTCATCATGGCGGCAGTACTCAAGCCCCACGCCGCCCCCTATTACCACGACATCGGGGTTAAGAGTGCTCACGATATTGGCCACTCCCATCCCAACGTATCTGGCAGCCTGCATGAGAACACAGGCGGCGTGCTCGTCCCCTGCCTCGTATGCAGAGAACAGCTGCCGTGCGTCGGAATACTCTGGCGTCGCAGGTTTGCAGCTACTGCCCAAGCCAGGCCCGCTCCTAGCTCTGGTGTTCGCGATCCTCACTATGCCTGGCCCTGCGCACATCGCCTCGAAGTGAGGGGTTCTGCGCTCCAAGGCCTCGCACACGGCGTCTGGATCAAGCGCGAACCATCCCACTCCGCCCGGCATTCCCGACGCTCCCCGGAACAACCGCCCGTTCAGTATCAAGCCCGCCCCCACGCCCGTGCCGATGATCAGGAATACCACATTCTCCTTGCCAGCAGCAGCTCCAATCCACGCTTCACCAGCAACGGCGGCGTTGCCGTCGAAGTCCATGGCTATCTGCTCCCTGCCCAGTAGCCCTTTCAGAGCGTCCACGAGCCCGAAACCCCGGAACCCGGGGATATTGGGCGCCCACACCACTTCTCGCCGCGTACTATCGAGCACCGCGGGGATGCCTATGCCAACCGGGAGCGTGGCGCGGCGCCGCATCCCGTCCGGGCGGACGCCGATGCCCATGGCCTGTTCCTCCGCAGACCGAATCAGGCCCGCTACCTGTTCCGTAGTGACGTTCGGATCTGCCTCCGAGGATGCTATGAGTGCTCGTGCGCGGCTCAGCATGTTGCCGTGAGAGTCCACCACACCTGCTGCGATTTTAGTGCCACCTATGTCAACGCCGACAGCCAGATCCGTCGCCATAGCCTTTGTGATCACTCCTTGACTCCTGACATGGTGATGCCTCGGACATAGTACCTCTGAAGGGATGCGAAAATGGCCATAACAGGGAGTATACCCAAGGTCAGGCCGGCCAGCACCAGGTGGGCATTCCTGTTGGGGTCAAACGAGGTCTCCAGCATCTTCAGTCCCACCGTGAGGGTAGAGAGTTCAGGCGCGGAGGTCGCCACCACCAGAGGCCAGAAGAGGTTGTTCCATTGGGAGATGAAGGTGTATATGCCCACGGTGACAAGGGCAGGCCTGGTGGCTGGCATTATGATGCTCCAGAGTATCCGGGCCTCTGAGGCCCCGTCTATCCTTGCGGCGTCGATTATACTATCCGGAATCCCAATCATGAACTGCCTCATCAGGAACACTCCCCAGGCGCTCACGGCAAACGGGAGTATGAGGGCCAAACGCGAATGAAGCAGGCCTCCGCCTCCCTGACCAAGCCAGTTGTTGCCCCCCGCAAAGGGCATGTGTCTCATCATGTAGTACACAGGTATTATGAAGAGGAACGAAGGCAGCATCATGGTTGCGAGAATGCCCCTGAAGATCAGATCGCGCCCGGGGAAACTGTACTTCGACAGGGCAAACCCCGCCATTGCGCTGGTGATGACCACAGATACGCTTATCCCTCCCGCCACGATGAAACTGTTGAGGTAGTACCTCCCGAGCGGAACCTCTGTTACGGCGGCCTTGAAGTTGCGCCACTGTGGCACTTTGGGAACCCATACAGGCGGCGCCGCCACCAACTCCGCGCGGGTCTTCAGTGCGGAAAGGGCAAGCCATGCAAAGGGGAGAACCATTGTGGCCGCAAGGAGCACCAGAAGTATGGTCCCTACCAGAGTCGGCTTACTGTATCGGTCCACAGGCAACACCCCCGAAAGATCAATAGCTCTCCACCCCGCCGCGCCCGAACGCACGGAGTTGCAGGAGGGAAATCCCCATCACGATGAAGAACAGGACGTACGCCATGGCAGACGCGCGTCCCATCTTCATGTACTCGAACGCAGTCTGATACATGTGCACCACCAGGGTCATCGTGCTGTTGACAGGGCCGCCGGCCTTGCCGAGAGTGGGAGCGGTCATGGCCACGATGAAGTCGAATACCTGCCAGGCTACGATCGTGTCGGTCACGAACACGAAGAGCAAGGCGATACTCAGAGGCACGCTCGTGACCACGAACACCAGGGTGTTCAGCAGTGTCTTCAGGAATACCGGATCCTCTCGGAATATGTGGGCGTAGTTGCCGAGCCCAACTGACTCCGCCCTAAATGGCGGAGTAAGCATGTTCCACTCGCGAAAGCTCAGATACAGGGAGCTAATAACCGGGAATATGAGGAACACGGCATAGAAGATCAGAGTAGGCAGGAGAAAGAGCCATGCCGCCTTTGTGCGTGATCTCACGTGGCGCCACCTCTCATTTCAGGAGCTCAGATCATCCTCGAATCCCCGAGAGGGGGCCAGCGGCCGCCTGATGGATTTGGAGCGCCTCGGCCGCTGGTCGTCTGGTCGTTCGAGCATCACTTGTAGTACTTGGCCAGGATGGAGTTGATCTGTGCTGCTGCAGAGTCGAGAGCCGACTTAGCGTCTTTCTTCCCATACCAGGCCGCCATGATCTCGTTCATGAGTATGATCTTGATCTCCGCGCCCTGCGCCACATTGGGCTCAGCAATGGAGTTCTTCAGTTCTTGCACGAAGGTGGATGTGTACTGGTCATTCAGTTCCTTCGGGTGATTCTCTAGGTCGATCTTCCGGCTTGGCATGGCTCCCACGCCCTGAACCAGATAATCACCCATGCGAGTGGTCTGATTCGGCCCCTGTACCTGGGCCGTCATCCAGGTGAGGAAATCCCAGGCTTCCTTCTTGTGCTGGCTGTCCTTCCCCACCCCGGCGAACCATGTGTAAAGGGCGGTTGCGGGCTTCTTCATCACGGGAATCGGGGCAACGCCCACGTCGGAATAGCGCTCACCCATCGTCGTCTTGAGGTTATTCTCATCCCAAGGCGCCATTATCATCATGGCTATGTTGCCGTTCGGGAAATCCCAAACGCTCCCGTTCACATCGCTGCCTTTCTCTCGGAACAGCCTCAGTTGGGCTTCGAGCGCCTGCACGCCCTCTGGGGAGTTAAACAGGGCCTTCTTGAAGTCGGCGCTGAGGAATTCCCCACCGTTCGACCAGAGCATGGCCAGGAACGGGTGGACCACCGCCGACTCCCATCCCGCCAGGAACGTGAACCCGTACTGCCTTATATTCCCCTTGCCGTCGAACTTGGTAAGCTTCTTGGCCATCTCCACTAGCTGATCCCATGTCTTCGGGGGCTCGGTGAACCCGCCTTCCTTGAGGAGCCGCTTGTTGTACACCAGGCAGTAGTTGTCTATCTCAGTCGGGATGCCCCGGATCTCGCCGTCAACCGTTGCGCCGTTCACAGCCACCGGCACGTAGTTCTTTCGAACGTCCTCCCTGATAGCTGCCGGAGGAGTGTCGAGTATCCCGGAGCGTACAAGCTCAACGCCCCATAGGGAGTACACATGGTATATGTCGGACGGCCGTCCGGAAACTGCGTCTATCTGTATCTTCTTCAGGTAGTCCTCAAAGGGCGTGACTTCCTTTGCAATCTCGATTTCGGGATGGAGCCTCTCATAGAGCTCTATGTATTGGTCAAGCCCTTCACGGTTGAAGTCAGTGTGGATGGACATGACAAGCTTGATCCTCTCACCGGCGAACACCGACGGAACGCATGTCGCCAGGAACATTAGGGAAACGAGAATGACGCTCAGCCATCTCTTCACTACTTGGCGCCCCCAATCAAATTGTGGTTCACTCACCCAATTACACTCCGACAGGGCATTTTCAGGCGCCGGCGCTTGCCGCTCCTCCACATCACCCCCACGGTCACCATGACCTCGAGCTTCTCGGAACCGCCACCATATCCCTACATATCAGGCGCTTGGAGTTCGACATCTAGGACGTACTTGTCGCCGCGCAGGATCGATTCTACGTATTCCACCGGGCGATTGTCTGGCAGATACGCAAGCCTCTTGACGGCGAACGCCGGAGAGCCCTCCGGCACGTCCAGAATTCCGGCTTCCGGCTCGCTCACACTCACCGCGCAGTATGATTCCTTCCCACGGAACGGGCAGAGCTCGAAATCCTCTGCGAGTATCCTGTACAGAGATCCTTCCAGCATATCGCCCTTCTCCGCAAGGGTGGGCGCCAGTGCAAGTGGAACATATGAGGTTTGGACTGCAAGAGCCCCCCCATCGGCTATCCTAAGACGCCGGATCAGTGTCACCTCGTCGCCTTCGCGTATGCCCAGAGCCTCGGCCACCATCCGCCTAGCTGGCACGACATCGATCTCCAGCACAGTGGTTGATGGCGCCATGCCCTTCTGCAGCATCTCGTCGTTGAAGCTGATCAGCCTGTTGAGCTTCCTATTGACCTTTGGCTGGCACACGAAAGTGCCCTTGCCTTGTATCCTGTAGAGCGCGCCCTCTGAAACGAGCTTCTTCACGGCCTGCTTCACGGTGATGCTGCTGACCGCGAAATTCCGGCTCAGTTCAGCCTCGGTAGGTATCTGATTGCCCGGAAGGTAGGCGCCGTTCTCGATGCGTTCACGCAGGGCGTCATATATCTGGCAGTACAGCGGTATCCTGCTCTCCCGCGACATAGTTGTAACCATCATGATCATCCTCCGAAAGCTCATGCAGTGCCTCATACCTTATATCGATATAATATTATATTCTATATGGATACGGGTTTCCCTTCTTTGAGTGAGACATGTGGGCCTTGAAATTCGCCGCCGCCCTGAGATCTCCTGCCGAGAGTCGGGGCGCACGGCGGTGGAGCGCACGGCGGCGAGGCGGCGCGGAGCCGTGGGGTCGTGGGGCATGCGCCGTCTCCGATCATGCCAGCCATCTACTTGGTAGGCCGATCCTTCAATGCGCTCTCCAGCACGTCCGCGACGTAGTCGATCTCATCCGATGAGAGGCTGTTATGGAACGGTATCGCGACGCTGGTGCGGCCTGCTTCTTCTGTTGCCGGGAACTCGCCGCCTTCATACCCAAACATGTCCCTATAGAAAGGCTGCAGGTGGATGGGTGTGAAGTATGGCCGGCAGCCAATCTCCGCCTTCTGGAACCGCTCCATGACGTGGTTTCTGACTCTCTCCTGCATCACGTGGGTTCTCTCGTCCCACCCCACGCGTATGACATACACGAACCAGCTCATCCTGGTGACCTCCGGCGCAACATACGGCAAACGCACGCCCGGGATACCGGAGAGCCTCTCCTTGTACATGTCGGCCACCCGGGCCCTTCTGGTGACGATTTCTTCAATCCGCCTAAGCTGCGTGACACCGAGAGCAGCCGACATCTCATCCATGCGGTAGTTGAACCCCAGCCGCTCGTGGGCAAGCCACACCCCTGCCTCACCTCGCCCCTGATTGCGCATGCTGCGGCAGAGGAACGCCACGTGCTCATCGTCGGTCACGATCATGCCGCCTTCACCCGTGGTGATCTGCTTGTTAGGGTAGAAGGCGAACACGGCCGCGTCGGCGAAATCCGGCCCGCCAGCTCTCTTGCCCTTGTACTCCGAGCCCAACGACTCACAGGAGTCCTCTATGAAAACAAGGCCATGGCGGTTCGCCATATCGCGGATCACATCCAGCTTAGCCGGCTGGCCAAAGGCATCGACAGCGAGGATCGCCTTGGTCTTGGGCGTGATCGCAGCCTCGATCAGATCGGGGTTGATGTTGGCCGTGTCGGGCTCGATATCTACAAACACCGGCTTTGCCCGCTCATACAGGATGCAGTTGCTAGACGCAATGAAGCTGAACGGGGTTGTGATCACCTCATCGCCATCGGCTATGCCGAACGAGCGAATAAGGAGGTGCAGGCCGCTCGTGCCGCTATTGACGGCTATTCCACACCGACGCTGAGTAAAGGACGCGCTTGATTCCTCAAATTCCACCAATTTCGGGCCAAGCGCGAGTGTGTACGATCTCAAAACGTCATTGACTGCGCCGATGTCGCTTGCCGATAGATCGGGGCGTGCGAGATCAACTCTCATTGATGTCCCTCCGAACGCGTTTTCATCTCAGGTGAATCACCTGCCTAGACATGAAACCTCGAGAAGACCCTTGGCGCGCCCCCGCAGGCGTACCCGCAGGCCTACCCGCAGGCATGCCCAAGGGCCACTGTGCGCACTGTGGCAAGTGGGCATGTTGCCAACGTGCAGCAATGTAGATAGTATTATGCGTTGGCGCCACGATCACCTTCAATCCTGATAGATGTCACATGAATCTGGGGGCTTGTCACGGCGGGCGTCGGCAACTTGCCTTGCAGCAACACCAGAACAGGAGGCTGCAGTATGTCCGCAGATGTGCGCGTGATGCGCCGAGACGAGCACTGCATCAGTACCTGGAGAAGCGGCGAAACGCCTATGATCAGCCATGGGCTAGCAACAGACTTCAACCTGATGCTGGCTGTAGGTTGGGCGGGACGTCTGACCCATATCGTCCTCGCGCCCGGAGAGCACCTTACTTGGCGACCGGAAGACACCGCGCAACGTGCCCTGGCCTACTGCTGGCAGGTGCAAGCTACATTCTCGCCGCCTAATGCATCAACGTGCAGCCTAGGAGCCGGAGATCTGCTGTGGGCGGCGCCCGACATAGCGCGTCTGGGGCCAAGTGAACTTCTCGATTGTCATTCATATAATGTCGACGAATCCAGCAATGAGACGAGCTCAATGTCGATGGAATCGACGTTGAGACACCCGCGATGTCGATGAATCCGGCATTGAAGCCATGCGAACGTGCGCCACGGCGAGATTGGAGGCAGGAAGCTTTCCCGGCGAGAGTTATGGCATAATGTGCCACAGGCCAGTCCGTGCTAGACGCATTTTCAAGAATGGCCCGGGCGCGTCAGGGAATTCGCGCGAACCTCGACTGATGGAGCCGGACCGTGAATGTCTACGGAATGGACACTGACTCCACGGTCAATGTCCAATTGAGTCGCATTGAGCGCGCGACACTGCTGGTTTGGTCGACATTGAGCGCCCGCGTTATCCGGAGAGTCACCCGCTCCGCTTGGAGACCCGCAGCACTCCTTATACCTCTTGCCGCTACCGCAGGGGCACGGTTGTTTCGACCTACCTTCACTTGCGGCCTAACTGCATCCAGCGGCCGTAGATGACACAGCAACCTGTCAGTCTGTGTCAGCACACTGTCACTTCTACGCCAGTGTCTCTCAGGCCGACGAGCGTCTCATCGCCAATGCCCTTATCAGTCAGGATCATGTCAAGGTCGGCGACACCGCACACAAAGGAAAGCCCGATCCTCTCGAACTTGGAGTGGTCGACCGCCAGGATCACGCGATGCCCAGCTCTCATCATAAGGCGCTTGATGGGGACTTCCTCCGGGTTGCTGTTCATGACGCCTTTAGCCGCGTCTACAGCATCGGCGCCCAGAAACACTTTGTCCACAGACAGCTGCCTCAGCATCTCCTCTGCGTATGGTCCAACGGTAGAGAATATGCCTGGCCGAATGCTGCCGCCGATGAGAAGCACTGAGATAGACGGGGTTTTGCTCAGGCTCGTGGCGATCACCAGATCGTTGGTGACTACAGTGAGATCACGCTTGCTCCTGAGAAGGGCAGCTATCTGGAATGTGGTGGAACCGGAATCCAGCACAATGGTCTCGCCGTCTTCAACCATGCCTGCGGCGGTCAGTCCGATCCGTCGTTTCTCCTCCACATTCACCCGGGCCTTGATCTCGTACCCCGGCTCGGATGCGGTGCTCTCCCTGGCGGAGACGGCGCCTCCGTGGGCCTTGATCACCCTTCCCTGCGAGGCGAGGTACGCGATATCCCGCCGTATCGTCATCGTAGATACGTTCATCGTCTCGCTCAGATCGGCCACGGCCGCTGAGCCGTGTTCGCTAATGAGCTGCATTATCCTGCTACGCCGTTCCTCAGCAAGCATTGCGAATCGCCGCCTCGCCATTACTACTCCGGATGGTCTTCTGGCTAGTATCAGGGCTGCAATTTCGACTGGCGCCCTGGCTGGCATCCTGAACAGTGCCCTGACCGGAAACCAAGTGCAGCATGCTTTGGTGAAGCACGCAATTGGCAGCCAGGACTTGCTTCCCGCCTACCCTGAAGGGGCCGCCGGCGAAGTTCGTCACAACGCCGCCCGCCTCCCCCACAATCACCGCCCCCGCTGCCATGTCCCACGGGGCAAGACCAGGCTCCCAGTACGCATCGAATCTTCCGCACGCAACATACGCAAGATCCAGGGAGGCCACACCGAATCTGCGGACCTCCTGAACTAATGGGATGACACGAGCGAATACGTCCATATTGTTGTTTCGGCAGTCCGCCATGTCGTAGGGAAAACCCGTAGCTACTAGCGCTTGAGCCATGGCTGACGTTGACGACACGTGTATTCTACTGCCGTTTAGGAACGCGCCGCGCCCCGAAGCCGCACTGTAGAGCTCCCCTGACACAGGTGAGTATACCACGCCCACTGCCGGCAAACCATCAACGAACAGGCCTATCGATACCGCGAAGAACGGCAGCCCGTGGGCGTAGTTGGTGGTTCCGTCCAGGGGATCGATGAACCACTCACACACCGCTCCGGGCCCCTGTCCCTCAATTTGCCCCTGCTCCTCGGCACAGATGGAATGGCTCGGAAACTCCGACCGTATGGCCAACAGTATGAGGCCTTCCGAGGCCTTGTCGGCGTCGGTCACCATATCTCGTTCACCCTTGAACTGCACAGTCCGGCGAGTCCCGATCATCGCTGTGAGCAGGTCTCCAGCGCTTCGGGCCGCGTCGCGTGCGACGTCGAGTGCTTTGCCCAGTGTTCTTTCGTCGATCAAACCTGTCTCACCTGCCTCTGCGCCGCCATCAGGCGTCCTGCTGACGCAGCATTGTCCTAAAAAGCACCACTACTATGCCCAGCACCACCAGAAGAAGCACCCACGACAACGCTGCAGCTTCAGCCAGGTTCAAGCCCGTGAATGTGCGCTTGTAAATGTAGTAGCTTATCACATCAGTAGCCACGCCAGGTCCGCCCTTAGTCATCACGTAGATCAGATCGTAGGTCCGGAAGGCAAATATGAGACGTATGAGGAGCGCTGTGACGATTACTGGGGACATCAGGGGAATCGTGATGCGGAACAGCGTCTGCACCGGACTAGCGCCATCTATCTTCGCAGCCTCGAACGGCTCCTTCGGAAGCGACACCAAGCCGGCTAGAAGCACCAGAATCATGAACGACACCTGTTGCCATATGTCTACCATCAGAATCGACCATATCGCCCCTCTTGGAGATCCGAGCCAGTCTATGGGGCGCCATCCCATAGCGGATATCAGGTAGTTCACAATACCCAGATCAGCGTGGAGAAGCATCTTCCATATGAGCCCTACTGCCACAGGAGACATGACCATTGGAATAGTAAGTATGGTATAGAAGACCGCTTTGAACTTGATATCGCGGCTCAGGAGCAGCGCAATCGAGAACCCCAGGACAGATTCGAGGGTGACCACAAAAAGCGCGAACTTGATAGTAACCCACAGCGAGTTCCAGAAGTACTCGTTGCTGAGGGCGCTCACGTAGTTCCTGATCCCCGCGAATGAGCCAAGCCGCGGCGATATGAACGTATAGTTCGAAAAACTGACAATAAGCGAAAACAGCAGCGGCACGGCGACAACTGCAGTAAGGATGATTAGCGTTGGAAGTATAAACGTCAATCCCCTGAGCCTAATCTGCCGCGCTCGATAGCTTCTGTAAGTGTTCATCACCGCAAGCAGCCTCCGCAATAGATTGAGTGTCGACCAGTTTGTGGGCGGGGAGCCGGCTGTGCGCCGACCCCCGCTCCTGATCGCCCGCGTGTTCTGGACTATGTACTGTGCGCTACTTCATTTTTGACTGCCGCGCCAGAGCATCCAGCTCCTTAGCAGCGCTGTCGAGAGCCGCCTTTATCTCCTTCTGCCCAGATGCTGCCAATGATAGCTCTCGACCCATTACTTCGATCATCTGTGCCGAGTATTGGAACTCCGGTACGGGGCGGGCATTCTCCAATATATCGAGGACCTGTGGATACCACGGATAGTTTCTGACGACTTCCTTGTCAGTGAACATGCTTCGCTTCGTAGGAGCGCCTCCTAGAAGCGCTCTCTTCCTTGCAGTCTCCTGCGACTCAACCCACTTGATGAACCGCCATGCCTCTTCCTTACGGGTCCCGTTGTGCGCGATAGCCCATCCCCAACCCCCGTTTAGGCCTATTCCGCCAGGCATCGCAGCTATGGCTACCTTGCCGGCGACCTTGGACTTGGAAGGATCGTTCAGCTGCGGCAGCATCCAATTGTAGCTTATCATTGAGAAGGCGCGACCTTGGGACATGACCCTGAACGCGTCGTCGAGGTTGAATGAAAGCGCTCCCTGCGGCGCACCGTGCTTGACGTTGTCGATGTACAGCTCTGTCGCCTTGATTGCCTCGGGCCTGTTCACTGTGGAATGCCAGCTCTTGTCGTAGTAGCTTCCACCACAGCTGAACAGGTAGTTAGACCACTCCATGACTATGGGATCGCCGCGTTGCGCCTGCATGGCCGATCCAGACACGCCGGCGTTCTTCTGCATGAACTTGCACAACGTCACATACTCTGCAACAGTAGTCGGAGCCAGCATCGGAGCCTTGTATTCGGCTTCAAATGCCTTCTGCAGTTTCGGATCCGACATGAGGTCAGTCCGATAGACTATGCACATTGCATAGTTGTACATTGGCAGCATGTACAACTTGCCGTCGTAGTAGCCGACCATGTCGACCATCGAGGGCACATAATCGGAGATATCGAACTTGTCTCGGCTTATGTACTTGTCCAGCGGTTCCAGCCACCTGGCCGCCGGGAATTCACCCGCCCAATAGTTGTCGACCTGAATCACATCGTAATGCGACTCAGGACTCATGAACTGAGTTACCAGCTTGGCATGCATGTCTCCATACTGCACGATCTCGAATTCCACGCCGATGCCCGTTGCTTTCTCGAATTCGGGCAATAGGGTTTCAATGATTCTGGTTTCGGGAACATCCTCCATCAGCATGACGAGGGCAACTTTGGGTGCGGCTGCCTGAACCCCGCTCGCAAGCATGACGGCAAGAATCAGACACACAGCAAGCAGCGATCTTCTCAATTGGATCTCCCCCTTCAGTGTTCTGTGGACACGTGTTCGCCTGACCATTCATCCGCTCAACCATGCAACACCAGATGAATGCGCCAATAGCCGGCACATCACCTCCGGATCCTACTTGATCGCTCCGAACGACAATCCTCTCACCAGGTACTTTTGCAGAGACAATGCGATGATTATCATGGGGACAATGCCTATTGTGGTAGCGGCGGCGAGTTTCCCTATGAGCACTCCCCTCTGTGTCTGCATCGCGGCTATGGCTACAGGTATTGTACCTGTCTTGCTTCCGGTCAGAATCAGCGCGAACAGAAACTCGTTCCAGCAGAGTATGAAGCTCAATACCGCAGCCGACATGATGCCAGGCGCCGAAATGGGGAATATGACATCGAAGAATGCTTGGAAAGGAGTACACCCGTCTATCATCGCCGCTTCTTCGAGTTCTATGGGAATTCCCTGGAAGAATCCCATCAGAAGCCACAGGAGAACCGGCAGGTTGAATGCAAGGTACGCAAGCGTGATTCCCTGTATGGTATTGACCATTCGGAGTCGCGTATAGATCGCAAAGATGGGCAGGATGAGCACAATGCCGGGAAGCATCTGCGTTCCTAGAACAGCAAACTGCAGCGTTCGCCCTCCCGAGCCATATCTGGCGAACCCATAACCGCCTAATGCGGCTATCGGGGTAGCGAGGGCAGTGGACAGCAGCGCAATCACAAGGCTGTTTCTCAGATGCACATCGAAGTGGCTGACTTTGAACAGCTCAATGTAGTTCTGGAGTGTTGGCTGAAATACCAGCCGAGGCGGTATTTCGTACGCCATCACATCAGGCGCGAGTGAAGTCCGCACGACCCACAAGATGGGCAGTAGAATCGCAAGCGAGAACACGCTCAAAGCCAAATAGGTTCCGACATCTGCCCATACCTTGGCGCGTCTGGCTTTCATGGGCGCCACCCCCCCCGCTAGGCTACTGAACACAGTTGCCATCTCAGACGTAGTCTCATCAGTGGGAACAAGTTCCACCGGTCACGTTTATGCCCTGCCCCGTCATGAAATCGGCGTCATCGGAAGCCAGGAACAGCACGACCCGGGCCACATCCTCGGGCTGACAGAGTCGTCCGAGTGGGGTCTGCCTGATGTAGTCCGCTCGAACCTCTTCGGATGACATGCCCCTCAGCTTGCCTTCCCATACGACCTCGCGGTCCTGCATGCTGGTGGCCACGAACCCCGGGCACACCGCGTTAACATTGATGTTGTACTGCGCTGCCTCGCGCGCGAACGCCTGCGTGAAACCGAGCACCGCGAATTTGGATGCTGAGTAGTGGGCCAGGAAAGGAGCGCCGATCTTAGACGCCATGGACGCCGTATTGACTATCTTGCCGCCGCCCTGAGCGATCATCGCTGGAAGCGCCGCCTTCGAACACAGGAACACTCCTTTGGCGTTGACGTTCATGTTGAAGTCCCATTCCTCTTCGGTGAGATCGAGCACACTGGCCATGCTTGACACCCCAGCGTTGTTGGCAAGCACGTCGATCCTGCCCAGACTTGCGACAACCCCATTGATGACCTCATTCACATGACCCGCCCGGGTGACATCCATGACCTGCCCCTCGGCTCGGCCCCCACTCTTGACGATCACGGCCACCATATCGTCAAGAGCGCCCCGGTTGATATCAGTACAAACGACGTATGCCCCCTCGGACGCAAACGCCTCCGAAATCGCCTTTCCAATACCTGAAGCGGCGCCCGTCACCAGAACGTTCTTCCCCTCAAACCTTCTCAAACAGACCACCCTCTCATTAGCTGCCTTCCATTGCCGCGAGGCGCTATGCGAAGCGCAATGCCGGACGCGCTCTCACGAGACTCCCGCAAGGTCTCGGAAGTCCTGCTTCAGATGACGGTACAAATTGCGGTACACATCGAAGTAAGCCATATATGTCTCGTGCTTCGCCATGTCGGGTTCCATTAGGGTTCGGTCGGGTATGTACGCGAGGATGTCGTCCCATGACCCAAACGCGCCGATGCCCATTCCAGCAACGAATGCCGCTCCCAACGATGATCCTGGATGGTGCGTGATGTACTCAACAGGCGAGCCCACGGCATCGGTCACAATCTGCCGCCACAGAACGCTTTTCGCCCCGCCGTTGCTCATGAAGAAACGCTTCGGGTTGAGCCCCATGTCCTGGAATACTCGGATGTGGTCCATGAACCCGTAGCCCACGGCTTCGAGGATAGCCCGGTATATGTGCGCAGCCGTGTGGTAGGTGGACAGGCCGAAAAACACCCCCCTGGCCAGCGGATCCATGAGCGGCGTCTTCTCTCCCACGAAATACGGCAATACCACGAGTCCTTCGGAACCGGCAGGTATCCCAGCAGCCAACTCATCGAGGCATGCGTAGAAGTTGTGGCCCTCCGATTCGCTCTTCTCCCTCTCTTCACGGAAGAAGCTGTTCACGAACCATTTGACAAGCGAACCCGAGGAGGCCATGCACCCGTTGGGCAGGAACTTGCCGGGGATCAGATGGTAATCGATGAAGACCCGCCGATCATACTTGAGCGCGCCGCTGCAGGCGAGTATGTCGCCAGCCCCTCCTAACTTGATGAGCACGTCCCCATCGCTTCTGACTCCGGATGAAAATGCGGACGCCACATGATCGCCGGACCCTATTGTCACAATCACATCGTCGCCAAGGCCCACCTCGTCAGCCACGCTTTTCAGCATCGGACCGACGATCTGTCCGGGCGACATCACCGCCGGCAGCATGTCCCTGTGGATGCGGGCAGCATCAAGTGTGGCTGGAATCCACTCCTCCAACCTGACATCGAACATGCCGCTCTCGAGTGCCCAGTTGCGTTCCAGCGTGAGTCGGCCCGTCAGGCGGTAGGTTATGTAGTCGTACGACCCGACGATGTGTCTGGCAGCCCCAAACACATCGGGTTCATGCTTTTGCAGCCAGAGGAGCTTGGGCGGGATTGTCTGCTGGTTAATCCCGCCCCCGGTCAGCTTGAACACCTCTTGCTCGTCAAGAGCATCGCGCAGATGCGCAATCTCGTCATGGGTCCGGGCATCATTCTGCTGAATCGAACGGCGCAGGGGATTGCCACGCTCGTCCAGAAGGATCAGGGCAGGAACCATACCGCTGACCGCGAGAGCCCTCACCTTTCTCCCGTCCGCCGAGGCAAGCATCGCCAGTCTCCTCAGGACATCCAGGGTCCCGTCCCACCAGATCCCCGGATCCTCCTCGGCCCATCCGGCCTGCAGAGAAATGAGATCGTGTTCCCGTGACGCATCGCCAACTAGTCGGCCCTGGTCGTCAATGAGGACGCCCTTCACCGATGTGGTGCCTATGTCGATACCTATCAGCAGCATTGGTCAATCGCACCCCTAACCTGGGTTTTACTCTCGCGCAGCCTTCATGAAGGCGATCACTCGTTCTACGTCGACAGAATTCCACGTGCAACCGTCCTTCTTGAGCGCTGTACCTACAATGGCGCCGTCTGCAATACTGAGAATCCGCTGGACGTTCTCCTGTCGAACCCCGGTGTTAGCAATAACCGGAGTGTCTGGAACAGCTCTCTTCGCCAGTTCCAGATTCTCCTCATCCACCGATACGCCCGTCATCGGGCCCGACACGCACACTGCGTCCGCAAGCGACGAGAAGACCACGCTCTTCGCCAGGGGCCCTATTGAGCGCTCACCTATGGGAGCAGCGAATTCCGCGTTTATTACGAAAAACAGTTTCACGTCGTCAGCGCCCACGTGCTTCCTGTAGCGCACCGCATCGGCGCAAGCGGTGTTCCAAAGCCCCATATCGCTCGCGTAGGCCCCTGTGAACACTTCTCTTACGAACCGCGCTTCCGTAGCCTTTGCAAGGGCGATGGCGCCGATCGGGTCCCACAGGATATCCACCCCGAACGGGATGGACAAATGCTCCGTAGCTCTGGACACCACGCTCGCCATAACCGCCAGCGACTCGGGTCGGGTCCCCACGTAGTACGGCCTGTCGCCTTCATTGCAGAACATGATCGCGTCCGCGCCCCCCTTCTCCAGCGCGGCCACATCTGCCTTGACCCACTTCAATATCCCGGCGACGCCAACGGAGGCATCATACAGCGGTGAGCCTGGCATGGGCGGGAAATGGGCCATAGCGATCACGGGTTTTTCAACGTTGAAGATGTCTTTCAGCCGGAAACTCATGAGAGACCCCTCCATAGCCGACCACGAGAAACGTGGTCGATTATTATTGCACCGATCTGTGATGGTCTGTGGCAGGATCATGCAGCCCATTGCCAAGTTGTCGCTCCCACCGCGTCCAGAACCGACCCGCCCCTGCGCCATTCGTACGATTCTCCTCAGCCGCCTCGGGCCATGCTCACAGGCGACCTATTGCCGCAGTCCGGACCGAACGTGGTAAACTCTCCTAGACAAGAAAATGATGCCGGCAAAAGCCGCAAGCGAGATGTAGACTAGAACCGCAGAAATCGCGCTGGCCATGCGTATGTCATCCATGAGACTGCGGAACAGCAGCAGGGGCAGAGTATTCCAGCCAAACCCCGCAACCATGCTCGTAACCTCAAACTCGCCTATTGAAATGGAGAACACCAAGAGAGCTCCAGACACGATTCCTGGCAACACATTCGGAACAAGCACGTACCTGAAGCGCTGCCACGTATTGGCGCCAAGGCTTTGCGCCGCCTCCGACAGCGTGACTTCGTCTATGGTCTGAAATGTCACCAAGACGTTTCTCAGCATGAACGGGAACCCAATCAGCGCATGCGCGATTATCACCATCCAGATGGTCCCTGTCAGTGCCAGCGGCGCACGGCTGAATCCCTGAAGCAGGGCAACGCCAATGACAAGTGGGGGAATGACCAGGGGCAACACCTGGGCAAGCTGGCTTATGATTTCCTCGCTCCTGCTGCCTCTCTGCATCAGTCGGTTCAGGGAGTATGCGGCGGGAACGCAGAGCGCCACATCTACGGTCACTGCCAGAAGCGCAACACTGAGTGACACCATGGCCCCTGAACGGTATCTGGGATCGCTGATCAGCTTGTGATACCACTTCACGGTCATGCCCTCCGGCAGCAGGTCGTACCATACTGTGCTGAACGAGTAGATGATGGGCATGAGCAAGGGCGCCACGATGAACAGGATGGCCACGGTCATCAGGACCTTCTGAGCGATGCTGCCACGTCTTGACATGACTCTACTCCTCCACCGCAGGCGTCGTCCTCGGCTGACGTTGGCGTCCCAACCTCCTGCCCAGGATACCGAACAGCCACAGAATCAGCGCCGTAGTGGCAGCAAGCATCACCGCAAGCGCGCTGGCCTGAGGTAGATTGTATGATGCCTCAGACGTATGGGAGTATATCTGGAGTGCAAACAAGTTCCTGGCCATTCCTGTCAACGCAACAGCTGTGCCGAAGGCTCCCATCATCCCGGCGAATACGATAGATATGCCCGCCACGAAGCCCGGCGCAAGCACCGGTATTACTATGTATATCCACGTCTGCCACGGCCTTGCACCCGCGTTGCGTGCAGCCTCCACAAGACTGTGATCGAGGTTTCCGAATACAGCAGCCATTGTCAATGCCATCTGTGGCACATTGAAGAAAGAGTATACGAAAAGCAGACCCCGCCAGCTGTACAGATCGAACAACATGAAACCCGAGCTTCCGGAGGTCCTCCGAATCAGCAGATTCACCACGCCGTTGCGTCCGAGCAACACGATGAACGAAAAGGCAACTACAAGGCCGGATAGGGTTAGGGGCAATGAGAGAATGGAGAGCACTATGCTCTTCTGGCGCTCTGGAAGACCACTAGCCACGAATCCAACGAACGTTCCAGCGACCGCTGCAACCAGCGTGCAGACTGTGGAGAACAGCAGGCTATTGCGCATAGCGCTCGCATAGCGTACTGATGTCAACGCGCGTGTATAGTTGCTCGCTGTGTAGGCCAACGACACGTTGTCCACGAAACTGCGACGAATCACCGTAGTTAGCGGATAACCCAGGAATAGCAGAAGAAAACCAGCTGCAGGCATAAGAAAATAGTACTCCTGCCTGAAGGAAAGATGTGCATCCGAATGTGGCAGCGTGCGTATCGGAGATCTGCTCATGGATGATCACCTAGCCTCTCTATCGGAGCGACTGGGGCGCCGCCGCATACATGAACACCGCCGACGCCCCACTGCGCGCATACTGTACCCTACTGCCCGGTCGCCTCCGCCCAAGCCTTGGCCAGGTTTTCGGATATCTCTGCCTCTCGTGCGTAATCAATGAACGCGGCCGCCCTGTACGCAGACGCCGACGGCATCTTCGCCGCTACGGCGTTGGGCATCGCAACGTCCTGTCGAATGGGCAGAACAAACGCCTCAGCATAGAGCTGCTGTCCCGCGTCAGACATGAGAAACTCAAGGAACAACCGAGCCGTATATGGGTGCGGTGCACTCTTGGCTATGACCACTGAGTGTCCTGAGCTCACGGTTCCGTCCTCCGGGATGACCACCCTAGATGGTATTCCCAGCTCATCACTCCACTTCAGAAGGTTGTAATCGACGTTGATGAGGATTCCGACTTCTCCTCGCTGGTACTTGGCCACTGTAACCTTCGGGTCAACTATCGCAACTTGCCCGAGTTTGTGGAGTTTACCCAAGAACTCCGCACCGGCCTTGTAGTTGTAAGGATCCCCGCACATGGCTGTTGACACGGCTTCTACGGTGCAAATGCCTGTTCCCGTCGCTCGGGGGTCCATGTAGCTGATGATTCCTTTGTACTCGGGCCGGGTCAGATCGGACCACTTCGTCGGCACGTTCTTCACCATGCGGGTGTTGACAATCCACCCCATCGTGCCCTTGTAAGCTGCGTTCCACACCGAGCCTGAAGGACCGATCCCTTTCTGACTTGCCGGGATGCTGTCCCATACGGTCACTTTGTAGTCAGCAGTCAAGCCGCGTTCGGCCAGCGAAATTGCAAATGATGGCCTCAGATCCGCAATGTCGTTCTTAGCCGCGTTCTCCTCGCTCATGCGGCTGAGAACCACCGCACTTCCCATATCAATGTCTTGATGCTTGATACCGTACATGCGCTCAAACTCAGCGAAGATTTTCTCGTAGTTCGCCCATGTGTCAGGCATTCCATAGGTGTAAATGACGCCGCCTTCACGTACTGCCTTTGCCTTGAGTTCCTCAATGCGTGATCCTAGTGAAGTCGCTGTGACGCACGAGGTTCTTGCCATCATGGCCAAGCAAAGCACCAGTCCGAAAACGACTGCCATCCTGCTTGTTCGCCTATTCATCGCTGTTGGCGCCTCCTTCTGATTCGTCTCCGCATCTCCGAGTTGAACTGATCGAGAGCTAGATGTCGAATCACGCTCCTGTGGCCGCCTCCGCGTCCTTTCGCCTCGTTCTTTCAGTCATCACCATCCTTTTGAGCATTTCCATGCTCCTGATGCACTCGCCGGCATCACAGGTCGGAACCTCCATCACCAAGGGGGGAATTGCATCCAATCCCGCCAGAGCAACGGCCCATTCACTGCTCTGCCCAGGCACGCGAACGGGGGCCCAATGGCAGTCAATCAACCCATCATTCACGTGAATGTGAGCGTGCTTAATGCGATCGGCTAGGAAAGTGGGATACTCCAGCGGCTTGTTCCCTGCAATGGATGCATGACCGATATCGAGGGCGCATGCCACATCCGGGCCCGCCGCATTGAGAAAGGCAGCCATGTCTGATGGCGTGCAAAGCAGTTCCCACGGAGCGTACAGATTCTCAACAGCCAAAAGGATTCCCATGGTCCTGGCTTCACCCGCCAGTTCGACGATGCTCTCAGAGGCAGCATGTAGGTGCTCGCGCCGCAACCTCGATATTGTTCTGGTGAAGTCCGCCCGGCAGGGGTGACCCTCGGGAGGGAAATCATACCAGTACATCTCGCCCGCATGAATAACAAGAGTGCTCGCCCCAATACTTGCCGCCCAGTGCAGATCGTCCATTGCATAGTCGACCGCGGCCTCGCGCACTCTTGGCGTAAGCGACGCAAGGTTGATGCCGTAGAACCTGGAGTGTACGGAACGGTTGATTTGTGACGGCAGAGCAATTCTGGACAGTATCGGCTCCATCGAGGCCCCTGAATCGTTAGGCGCCTGGACTTCCACCCAACTGAACCCCGCATCCAATAGCTGCTCCGCCCATTCTAGGCATCCATCGAGTTCTTGATGAAGACGGAATCCGAACCTAATGTCATCGCTTGGCAAATTGCTCACCTGCCCTCATCCGGAACTAGCCAGGCGTTCTCAGGAGCGAAAGCCACCCACACACTAGTTCCCGGGGGAAGCTCGCTCAGTCTGGCCGGCTCCACAATCGCCTCAACCTTCGTGTTTCGATTCACGCGCACATGCACTGTTGCTGAGTTACCGTGAAAAGTCACAACCTCCACCAAGCCTTCAAATGAGTTCGAGAACGGCGGTAGGCTCTCCGAAGAGCTCAACACCTTCACATTCTCAGGGCGCACTACAACTGCCGCTCCGCTGCCCTCGATAATGCGCCTTGCACTCCCATTGGACGCATTCGTTAAGCCCGGGCTGACTACTACGCGAGACCCTCCAATGTCCACTTCAAAGGCGCCATCAGCTCGGTGTACTGCCACCTGACCGTGGAAGACAGCTGACGAACCAACAAAGGTCGCCACGAAAAGGGTGCTCGGATGGGCGTACAAGTCTGTGGGCGAGCCCTCTTGTTCAATCCTGCCGTGCCGCATCACCACTACGCGGTCGGAAATCGACAGCGCCTCCTCTTGGTCATGGGTCACGTATATCGTGGCTATTCCAAGTGAGGTCTGGAGCCTTCGAATTTCGGCCCTAAGCTGGACGCGGATCTTCGCATCGAGAGCGGAAAGCGGCTCATCAAGGAGCAGCACTCTTGGCCCTTTGGCAAGGGCTCTAGCCAGCGCTACCCTCTGCCGCTGCCCTCCAGACAGCTGACTGGGATAGCGATTTTCCAATCCCTCTAGCTGCACCATTGCCAGCAGTTGCGTAACCGTATCGTCGACATCCTTGCGAGGTCGGCGAGCTATCATCATCGGAAATGCCACATTCGCAGCAACGGTCATGTGCGGGAACAGTGCGTACGACTGAAAAACCAGCCCCACATCGCGTCTCTCCGGAGAAACCGAAGTCACCTCGGAATCGCCCAGATAGACGGAGCCGGAATCTGGCTGCTCAAGGCCAGCTACCACCCTCAGGGCAGTGCTCTTGCCGCATCCGGATGGGCCAAGAAGAGACACCAACTCTCCATCTGCTACTCGCAGAGAATATCCCGCCAGTGCTTGCACATTTCCATACGCCTTGTTGACCGCATCAAGCTCCAATGCCGCAGTAGAACAGGCCATTCTGCTCCTCCTTTCACATCAAGCATCTCAGGCGTGCAACGGGACAGAACTACCCACGCCTTCATGCGATAGCGAACCTCAGAGGGGTGTCTCGGAAGCACGGATCTCGCGCAGAAGCTGCCATCCCGAAACCACAGCCATGTGTGGCAGCCCGTCCCCATAGTTCATATATGTTCGATTGTGTTCGCTTATGCTATTTGACACCCAACCGGGAACTCCTTCTCCTAATGCGACTATTTCGCCGATATATTTGCTGCGCTGCATAATCTGTATGCTTCAGCCGATTGGCACAGCCTAGAGCCTAGATGGGCTGGCCAAATGCCGCATCGCCGTACGTAACCGTTGCTCATCTATGAGCGGGATTTCGGCATCATGAATAGGTGTCCGACGCGTAGTTATCACAAATGGGCACGTATAAGCTCAATAAGCAACAACTAGCAACACATGGTGAGTGGATCCGGATTCCGCCCGGGAGATAGCCAGCCAACTCCAACACAGTGTACGAGGACGCGGCCATAGGCAACCGCAGGTCTGAGCTGTTGAACGCACAGGGCACTATAGCTCACGTTCCGCATGTAACATATGGCAAGCAGGCATTTGGAGAGTGACCAGCTAAAGGCTTATTTGCTCGCTAGCCGGATGGGCCACATACACCAGTTCCGTCAGATTGTCGGTGAGTTGACTTACCAGTTGCTCGATCACTCGCCCGTTCCAGACCTTATCCGACTCATTCAGGCCGTAAAGGAATCACTTTCCATTCGCAGGCCTGCTAATCGGCTGAAAAAGCCTTCAACCCTGTGCCGTCAGGGTGCCGAATATGGGACACAGACGCATGTGGGACATCGGCGTAAGCTCGGACAAACGTGCCCTCTGGAATGCAAGCGAAGGTCTGTTCATCTGTTCGGGCGACCACAAAATCGTATATGG